>JAYUUW010000001.1:0-2041 GCA_043754665.1 Anaerolineales bacterium
GTTGGCCAGGAAGCGCGCGATATGTACGGCCGCGCCCCCGACAGCATTGAAGTCATGCGCCCCGTGCGCGATGGCGTCATCGCCGACTACGAAGTCACCCAAAAGCTGCTTGAATACGTCATCAGCAAAGTGTGCGGCCAGTTTCGGCTGTTCCGCCCGCGCGTCATCATCAGCGTGCCCTACGGGGTCACCAGCGTGGAGAGCCGCGCAGTGCAGGAAGCCACGCTGCAAGCCGGAGCGCGCGAAGCCTTTCTGATTCCTGGCCCGCTGGCCGGCGCCATTGGCGCGGACCTGCCCGTATCGACCCCGACCGGCAACATGGTGGTCGACCTGGGCGGCGGGGTAAGCGAGGCGGCCGTGGTCAGCATGAACGGCATCGTCTCGGCCCACACCGTGCGGGTGGGGGGCATGAAGCTCGACGAGGCCATCATCAGCTACGTGCGCAAGAAGTACGGGTTGGTGATCGGCGACCCGACCGCGGAAGACATCAAGATTCAAATCGGCGCGGCCTACCCGCTCGACGAAGAGCTAGAGATGGAAATACAGGGGCGCGACCAGGTCAACGGCCTGCCGCGTTCGGTGACCGTGAACTCGGGCGAGGTGGTTGAGGCGCTGCAAGAGCCGCTGAGCACCATCATCGGCGCCGTGCGCACAGTGCTGGAGCGAACGCCGCCGGAGCTGGCCTCGGACATTATCGACCGCGGCATGGTGCTGTGTGGCGGCGGCAGCCTGCTCCGCAACATGGACAAGCTGCTGACCAAGGAAACCGGCGTGCCGGCCTATGTGGCCGAGAACCCGCTGGCCTGTGTGGCGCTGGGCACCAGCAAGGCCTTCCGCAACCTCGAAGTGCTGCGGCGGGTGCTCGGGCGCGGCTAAAGCGCGGACCTTCTCGACAAACAAAAACGCCGGCCCAGATGGGCCGGCGTTTTTAGTTAGGGTAAGGCGGGCGGCGTGTCGTCGGCGTAATACGTGATGCGCTGCAACTGGACGACCGGGTCGATATCCTGCACGCGCACGGTCTTGGGGACGCTGATGTTGATGGGGGCATAGCTGAGAATGCCTTGGATGCCGGCCTTGATGAGCTCGTCGGCCACTTGCTGGGCGAACTCGGCCGGCACTGCCAGCATGGCCAGGGTGATGCCGCTGGCCGTCAGCAATTCGCTCATGCGGGCGACATCGTACACCTCAAAGCCGTTCAGCCGCGTGCCGATCTTGGCCGGGTCGCTGTCGAAGATCATGGCGATATGAAAGCCGCGATCGAGAAAGCCGTTGTAGTGTGCCAGGGCGTGCCCAATGGCGCCGGCTCCCACCACGGCCACATCCCATTCGCGCTCGACTTTCAGGATGTGCCGCAGCTCATCGATGAGCTTCTTTTTGTTGTAGCCCGTGCCCTGCTTGCCGAACTCGCCAAAATGCGACAAGTCCTTGCGAATCTGCGCCGAGCTGATGCCCAGGCGCTCCCCCAACTCCTTGCTAGAGGTGTTGGGTTCCGGTTCATCTACCATGCGTGTGAGCGCCCGCAAGTAGATCGGCAGCCTGCTGATGACAATATCTGGAATATCCGCCGAAGCCATACCGTTCTGCCTCCCCGCTTGCGCCGGCCCGCCGTCTAACCCGCCCGACTAACCATCAATTATAATGATAGAGATCGCATTGTGAAAACTTGACCTAACTTTAGCACGACTTTTCGGCGGCGGCAAGTCAGCGCCGCGCCCTGGTGCTGGTACGGATCGCCAGGTGGCCCGGGCCACCCTGCTATAATTTCCGAGCTTATTGGGGTTGGTATATCTATGCGTCGCCGTTTGCCTCAAATCCTCTTCATACTGGTGCTCGCGGGCGCGGCAGCCGGCGCTTACTATTACTATCAGCAGCAGCAGGCGGCCGAGCGCGCGGCGGCGGCCGGCAACCTGCGGCAGGCCGTGCTTGTGCGCGGCGCCATCCTCTCCACGGTTAACGCCACCGGCTACCTGGCCGCCCAAGATCAAACCAATCTGTTTTTCTCGGCCGGCGCACCGCTGACCGTGGTCGCGGTCAACGCCGC
>JAYUUW010000002.1:0-2429 GCA_043754665.1 Anaerolineales bacterium
CGCCCGGCCGGCCGTTGTGCAGCCCGGCCGCCTGCACCAGCGTGCGCTCAACCAAATGCCCCTCCGGCCAGGCGAACGCCACCGGGCGCGGCACCACGCCCAGCCCCGCCGCCAGCGCCTCGGCCGCGGCCGGGGCGTCGAAGCCCAGGCCCAGCTCGGCCAGGGTGGGCCAGTCGCCCGCCACCGCCAGCACCGCCACCGGGTGCAGGGCCAACAGCCGCGGCTGCGACCCTGGCACGCGCGCGCTCAGCTCGCGAATGAGGTGGTCGAGCAGCGCCGGCTCGTGGCTCGCCAGCGTGTGCCACTGGCCGGTGCGCGGCGCGGGCAAGTCGGGCGCTTCGCCGCCCACCCCGACCGCCGTGAGCGGCACCAGCCGGCCCTTAGCCACCAGCCGCGCCAGAGTCAGCTCGGGCAGCGAGACATGCGTGGCGCCGTGTTGGTGGGCCTCCGCCAGCAGATCGCCCAGGCCCAGCCCGGCGCGCGTGCTCATCGCCAGCGCATCGTCATAGTCGAGCACTATGTAAGCGCGCTGGCTGGATGTTTCCCAGGCGTGGCGGCGCTGCAAGGTGCGGAGCGAGGCCACGGCGCCCGTGGCGATCAGGCTTAAGTTCAATAGGGATGAGAGTCGCATTGAAAGGTCATTTAGGAGAGAACGTGAGCGCCGGCATGAGCGCGGGCGGATACCAATCCAGGTCCAGACGCGCGGCGGGCCTGCCCAGCCGCCTGCGCGCCGATTATAGCCCAGGAGCGGCCGTTGCGGCCGGGCACGCGAGCGCGCCACCCGAATCGGACTACAATGCGCTCTTCGTCCACGCTCAGTGGACTACGCTGTGAGGTCATCGATGTCCGCTGCATTTTCAGGCCGTCTGATCAGAATCGCGCAAGTCGGGTCCAAAGCCGCTGCCCTGGTCGCCATGGCGGTTGGCGTCGTCGTGTTAGCGGGGTGGTGGCTCAACCTGGAAGTCTTGAAAGAGTTCGGGGCGGGCGGGGCGACCATGAAGGCCAATGCCGCCCTGGCCTTTCTGCTGGCCGGGGCCGCGCTGGCGCTGCTCCATACCAGGCAGACCGATGGTCGCCTATTAGTGCTCTGCCGCGCCTGCGCCGGGCTGGTCATCCTCATCGGCGGGCTGACCCTGGTAGAGAATCTGTTTGGCTGGCAGTTGGGCATCGACGAACTCCTGGTGCGCGACACCGCCTCCGGCCCCGGGTTCGTCCCCGGCCGGGCGGCGGGGCTGACGGCGTTTAATTTTCTACTGGTGGGGCTGGCCCTCTGGCTGCTCACGAGCGCCCGCCGCTATCGCCTGGCTCAGTTCCTCACCCTCCTGGCCGGACTGGTGGCGTTGCTCGCCCTCATTGGTTATCTGTACGGCGCAGAGGCGTTCTATCGGCTATCGGGCAGCTATGCCATGGCGCTGCACACGGCCATTACCTTCTTCGTGCTGTCCTTGGGCCTGTTGCTCGCCCGGCCCACCCACGGCTGGATGGCGATCATGATGAGCGACACCGCCGGCGGCACGCTCGCCCGGCGGCTGGTGCCGGCCGGCATCCTCATCCCCATCGTGGTCGGCTGGCTGCGGCTGAAGGGCCAAGACGCCGGCCTCTATGACACCAACTTCGGCCTGGCGTTGTTCGCCACCGCCAACGTCATCACCTTCGCCGGGCTGGCCGCCGCCAGCGCGCGGTCGCTCTTCTATTCCGACCTGGCGCGCCAGTCGGCCGAACACAAAATCGTCCAACTCAACGCCGACCTGGAACAGCGCGTGACCGAGCGCACCGCGCAGTTGACCAGCGCCAACCAGCAGCTCGCGCAAGAAGCCGTCGAGCGGCAGCAGGCGGCGCTCGAACTCAGCCGGCTCAAGCTGGCGCTCGACCAAATGGCCGAAGGCGCGCAGATTTTCAGCCCCGATTGGCGCTATATCTATCTGAACGACGCCGCCGCCCGCCAGGGCCAGCGCCCGCGCGACGAACTGCTCGGCCACACCATGCCCGAGATGTATCCCGGCGTCGAACAAACGCCCCTGTTCACCGCCATGCGCCGCTGCCTGGAAGAGCAAACCGCTGCCCACCTCGAGAACGAATTTACCTTCCCCGACCAGACCCTCGGCTGGTACGACCTCAGCCTGCAGCCCATCGCCGACGGCCTCTTCATCTTGTCCACCGACATCAGCAGCCGCAAACAGGCCGAGGCCGCCCTGCGCGACAGCGAGGCCAAACTGCGCGCCTTGTTTGCGGCCCTGCCGGTCGGCATCTCGGTGCTCGATCAGGAGCGGCGCATGGTCGACAGCAACCCAGCGCTGGCGCGCATTCTGCGCCTGACCCCCGCCGGGCTGGCGGCCGGCGCGTATGCGGGCCGCCGCTATGTGGACCCCAACGGCACGCTGATGCCGCCCGCCGAGTTTCCCAGCGTGCGGGCCTTTGAGACGCAGCAG
>JAYUUW010000003.1:0-6140 GCA_043754665.1 Anaerolineales bacterium
TCGGGGTCGGCCACCAGCACCGGGGGCGGCAGCAGGGTCTCAGGCATGGCCCTATTCTCGCCGCCTACGGCTTTCCCGTCAAATGCCGGCGGCGGCCCAATGCTTAGTTTGACTCTCCGAAATGTTTGTGATAGATTTTACTTGCCCTTAAGCTAAATATGAGTGAACCTGTGAGTGGTGGCCGGTTGCCCGGTGTCAAAACGTAAGTGCCGGGTTTCACTCTCATATCCAACGGAGGAGAAGAACGATTATGGCGGCTGCAGCCAGAGAAGCACCGACAGCCACGACCCCGCCCAGCGTGGCTCCCATGTCACGGCGGGAGTTCCTCTATTACATCTGGGCGGCCTCCATGGCGCTCTTCCTGGCCGAAACCGGCGGCGCCATTCTGTGGTTTGCCATCCCGCGCTTCAAAGCGGGCGAGTTCGGCGGCGTGTTCGAGCTCGATGTCGCCGAGGTGCCCCCGGCCGACTCCGGCCCGGTCGCCTACGATGCCGGCCGCTTCTGGCTGGTGAACATCGGCCAGGGCAACATCGACCGCCAGTACAACGACTACCCCGAGACCAAAGAAGACTATCCGCAGACGCCGGGGATCAAGGCGCTGTACAAAATCTGCGTGCACCTGGGCTGCCTGTATAAGTGGGTGCCCACCAATGACCGGTTTGAGTGCCCGTGCCACGGCTCGAAGTACCTGCCCACCGGCACGCGCGTCGACGGCCCCGCCACCCGCAACCTGGATGTCTTCGTGGTGACGGCCGTGGATGCCAACGGCACCGCCCTGGCCGCCACCGAGCCCCTGGTCGGCACGGGGCAAGGCTCGGCCATCAGCATTCCGCCGGGCACCGTCAAGCTCATCGTCGACACCGGCAAGCGCCTTGTCGGCGATGCCAACTCCAAGCCCGGCGGCGGGAAGTAGGAGCCTTCTATGGCAGTCTTTAAGCCCCATATCCCCTTTCTCGACGACGTCAAAGCCAAGGGCTTTGTGCCGGCGCTGCTGTTCAAGACCAATGAAGTGGTCGAGCGCGTCACGGCCGGCCTGGATATTGACGACATTCGCAGCGTGCTGCGCGGCGACCCGGCCCCGCGCCCGAATCCGCGCGTCAAGCCCCACGCCGACGGCTTCTGGTTCCACATGCGGCCGACCTATTACCACAACCTGGTCACCGGCCTCTATCCGTCGTTCCGGCTCGGCTGGCTCTCGACCTACTTCTTTGCGTTCGAGGTCATCACCGGCCTGTTCCTGATGATCTACTACACCCCCTCGCCGCTGGTGGCCTACGAGAACATGCTCAACATCCTGGCCAATGTGCCCTTTGGCCGGCTAATGCGCGACCTGCACAAGCTGGGCGCCGAGTTGATGGTGATTGTGGTGCTGCTGCACATGCTGCGCACCTTTGTCACCGGCAACTACAAGAAGCCGCGCCAGTTCACCTGGGTGACCGGCATTGTGCTGCTCTTTGTGACGCTGCTGCTCTCGTTCTCGGGCTATTTGCTGCCTTGGGACCAACTCTCGCTGTGGGCGGTCACCATCGGCGTCTCGATGGTCGAGGCCATCCCGCCGCAAGCCGTCGGCGACATGGTCAACCTGATCGCGCGCGGCGGCCCCCAGTTCAACGCCGGCGGCCTGCTGCGCTGGTACTTGCTCCACGTGCTGCTGCTGCCGCTGGTGGGGTTCGTCTTCCTGGGCGTGCACTATTACAAGGTCATCATCCACGGGCACGGCCTGCCGCCCGAGGCTGAGCCGGTCGGCGAGGACACCGCCAAGCGCGTGCCCACCGACCAGCGCACCTACTTCATGCCCGACATCCTCACGCGCGAACTGGTCTACGTGGCCCTGCTCACGCTCATCTGTGTGGCCTGGGCGATCTTCTCGTTCCACGCCCCGCTCGAGCCGCACGCCGACTCGCTGATCACACCGCTCCACACCACCGCCCCCTGGTACTTCTTGTTCGTGCAGGGCATGTTGAAGATCGGCGACAAGGTCTTCTGGGGTCTGGTCGCCCCCGGCATCATCACCGGCCTGCTGGTCGTCATCCCCTACATCGAAGTCGGCCCCAGCCGCCGCTACGGCGACCGGCGCGTCGGCCTGAGCCTGGCCATGGTCTTCGTAGCCTCCATGGCCATCCTGTCGTACATGGGTACGCCGCATTACCTGGTCAGTTCGTCGCCCGACCAGGAAATCGTGGCCGAAATCATCCCGCAGACCCACCCTGGCCCGCTGCGCGAGAGTGACTGGACCCAATTGACGGCCGGCACCTACCACGCGGCCGACTGGCAAACCGCGCCCACCCCCACCCTGCAGCACCTGCTTGAGCTGTATCAAGAAGAGGTGGAAGCCGCTGAGAACAGCGATCGCTGCCGCCGCGCCGGCAACTGCCTGGCCGAACCCGAAGGCCAGATGGTGATCGAAGAGTGGCAGACCGATATCAAGCGCATTACCTTCCGCGTGATCTGGGAGGGCGGCCCGGCCGACTTCTGCGTGCTCGGCCAACAGCATGAGTTCTGCCAGACCGTGTACTACCACAAGAACGCCAACTACTGGCAGAAGCCCTAGGAGACCATCCCATGACGTGGCGCGTAATCGTCGGCACCTTGAGCTTCGTCCTGACCATGATCCTGTTCGGCTACGTGGCCGTGACCGAACAGGACCGGATGGCGACCTTTGACACCGCTTATCAGGCCCGCCAGGTCGAAACCGGCGGCCAACTGTTCGAGAGCAACTGCGCCACCTGCCACGGCCTCGACGGCAAGGGCACCGGCCGCGCCCCGGCGCTGAACACGCCCGACCTGCTGGCCGGCAACGTGCCGGCGCGGCTGAAAGAAGCCGGCTGGGGTGGCACGCTGCAAGACTTCATCCAATCCACCGTGGCCGGTGGCCGCCCGCAGGCCTCGGCCAAGTTCGTCGACTACCCGGAGCGCATGCCCACCTGGAGCCAGGAGTTCGGCGGCCCCATGCGCACCGACCAGGTCGACGCCGTGGTGGCCTACGTGCTGAACTGGGCCCCGGCCTACGCCAACTTCACGCCTGCGCCGCTGCCGACCGTGGTGCCGGTGGGCATCGACATCACCGTGGCCCTGCCGGTCGGTGACGCCGCCGCCGGTGAAACGGCCGTGACCACCGCCGGCTGCACCGCCTGCCATATCAGCGCGGGCGGCGCGGCCACCGTTGGGCCGGCCTGGCTGGCCGCCAGCGACCCCGAGGGCGTGGGGATCGGCACGCGCGCCGGCCTGCGCCTCGCCGCGGCCGACTACACCGGGGCCGCGACCACGCCGGCGCAGTACCTGTTCGAGTCGATCGTGAACCCCGATGTCTACATCGTGCCGGGCAACGCGACCTACGCCGCCAACGGCGCGTCGATCATGCCGCACACCTACGCCACCACGCTCGACGCCCAGCACATGGCCGACATCATCGCCTACCTGCAATCGCTCGAGTAAGCGCCGCGCGGGTCATCCCGCCGCTCACCTGTAACTGCACCGGGCCACAGACGAGATGTCTGTGGCCCGGTTTTGTGTTGCCCAAGCGCGGGGCGCGCCTCCGCTCGCCCCGGCCATCTGCTATCGCCCACCCGCCGGATTTGTCATTCCGAACCCGGCCTCAGGCCTCTGGCCCTCCCGCCGCCAGGCCTTGATCTGCTTCTCGAGCGCGAGTGCCGCCCGCACATCGGCGGTCGCCTCCACGTGTACCAGCCGGTTAATGTCGTATTTGCTCGTAAACCCAGGTGTCCGCTTGGCCTTGTGCTCAAACACCCGCCGCTTCAAATCGTTGGTGACGCCCACGTACAGCGTGCGCGACAGGCTGGCCAGGAGGTACACGTAGTAGGTGCGTGGCATTCGTTGTGTCGGGGAGAGGCGGCAGTGTGCGCCCGTGGCTCAGAAACAAAAGCGCGGGCGGGCGGAGAGGCGCAGGGCCAAGTGAGTCTGGGCCGAGACGCTTCGCGTCACCGGCCCGGAGGCAGCGAAGAGTCCAAAGCCAGGAGGCCGGCTTCGTCACCCAAACAAAGGACGTTTGGGCAGGTGTGACAAATCAGGCGGGATGGTGACGGCGCGCGGCTGTTTCAGCTTGGGGGGATGGGGCAGCGCCACTTCCCACATCCCCTCCGACTTCCGACTTCTGACCTCCGACCTCTACTTACGGCGTGGCCGCCGGAATGCGCCAGTCGGTGCCGACGATCACCTTTACATCGTACACGCCGTCTGACTCGGCGCTGCTGATGATGGTGGTGACGCCGAACATGCGCTTCAGCCAGCCCACCGTGTACGGCTTGCCGGTGTAGGCGATGATGACCGAACTGTAATAGTCCGAGCGGTCGGCCGTGTCGCAGTCGGCGGGGCTGCTTACGTTCAAGCCCTCCTCCGCCAGCCAGTCCACCGTGTCGCAGGCCAGCCCCTCGACCCCCGCGCCGTTCAGCACCTGCACCCGCGCCCCCTCGCCCTCAATCAACGCCAGCTCTTCGGCCGGGTCCACCGGCGCGGCCACGCCCGTGCTGGTGAACAACTCGTCGCGCAGCGCGCGGATCTTGTCGCGCAGCGGGCGCAGCACCTCTTTGCCTTCGGCCGTGATGCCTTCCTGCACCATGGTGTAGTCAATCACGCCGCTCTTGATGCTCTCGCGCGGAATATCCTGCGCCAGCAGCGCCAGCGACACCATCTGATCGAGGCTCAGGTTGGTCTGAATGCTGTCGTTCAGGGTCTGGTACAGGCGCGGCGCCTGCGTGATCAGGCTGGGCAGCATCCCCAGGCTCAGCACGCGGTCGCGCACGGCCAGCACCACTTCCTGCTGGCGGCGGGCGCGGTCAATGTCGGTGGCGTTGTGGCGGGTGCGGGCGTAGCGCAGGGCGTCGTGGCCGTTCAGGTGCTGCGGCCCGGCCGGCAGGAAGAACGGCTCATAGCCGTACGACCCGTTGGGGTATTCCTCGTCGGCAATGTCGGTCTGGTTGTCGACCTCCACGCCGCCGATGGCGTCGATCACCGTCTCAAAGGCGGTGAAGTCGAGCCGCACATAGTAGTTGATGGAGACGCCCAGGTTGTATTCGACGGTCTTGACCGCCAAGGCCGGGCCGCCGCCGGGGTAGTCGTAGGAGTCGCCCAGCCAGTTGGCGGTGTTGATGGTGTTCTCGTCGAAGCCGGGGATCGTGACCCACAGGTCGCGCGGGATCGACAGCATGGCGGCCGTGCGCGTGGCCGGGTCAATGCTCACCAGCAGCATCGTGTCGGTGCGGTAGCCGTTCTCTTCTTCGCCCACGCGCCGGTCGATGCCCATCACCAGGATCATCACCCGCTCGGTGCTGGTCCAGGCTTCCACGTCCACCGTGGGCACGGCGGTCGCGTCGGGGCCGGGCGTGACTTCCGCGTCACCGCCGCCGGTGTTGGTCCCCTCGGCGGACGGCGGGGTGCCGGCCGAGGCCACCGGGGTGGCCACGCCCGCGCCCGTGATCTTCCAGCCGGCGACGACGTTGCGGACGGTGTTGAAGACCAGGTAGGCGGAGAAGACCGTGGCCAGCAGAAGAACGCCGCCAATGGCCCCTAGCGCCCAGCCCGGCAGCGCCAGGCGGCGATTTTTCCGGTCCCGCCGGAGCGGAACCCGCGTGTATTGCGTCATCGACCTGGCTTCAACCTTTCACCCATACCCATAGCCGCCCTGAGCATCAGCGCGGCCACCCCTTGGATTATATCAGACAGCCCCGGCCCAACTGCCGCTAGGCGCAAAGCTATACCTTGCACATACGATGCCAACCGCCCGCTGAATGTTCCCCAGTTTAGAGCGGCTTCCGCCTTGAAGTTTGCCATCGCCCGCCCCTCGGCTCCACCAACCCCCCGCCGTTCCTCTCCCGCCGGATTTGTCATTTCGAAGCCCCCCTCAGGGCATTGGACCACTTGCGATCTTGTGGGGGGTGAGAAATCTCGGCCGCTACCTATCCGGCCCTGCGTTAGGCCGCGCCGCCCCGGCACGTTCGGAGCAACGCGAGCGTGCGCGACTGGCGGACAGGCCAACGTCAGGGGGCCGGCTCATCGCACGGTGGATACTTGAGACTATGTATCTGACCCTGAACGAAAAACGCAGCACTTCGGGCCAGCGGGGCTGGCCCTCGTGCTTCGTTTTTCGTAGGCTCTATAACGGCGGCTGCGACAGACGGGCACGC
>JAYUUW010000004.1:0-2054 GCA_043754665.1 Anaerolineales bacterium
AAGAGCACATCCACCAGCCGCTGCGAGGTCTCCACGTTGCCGGCCGCCACTGCGCTGGGGCGACGCGCGTCGAGCAGGCTGCCGGGCGTCAGCGTCACCGCCAGCGGCGCAAAGGCCCCGGCGTTCAGCGGCAGCCCCGGCCCGGCCAGGCAGCGCAGCACATAGCCCAGCGCGGACTCCACAATCGCGCGCACGGCATTCAAATTGCCCGCCACCGCCGGCGCGCTGCCGGTGAAGTCGGCCGTCAATGTGTCCCCACGCACCCGCACCACTACCCGCAGCGGGATCAAGCCGGCCGCCGTGCCGTCGCCCAGGCCCGCCTCAGCCGCTTCCAAAAAGTCCTCGGCCGCGTAGTCGCCCGGCGGGATGTCGGCAATGACGGCGCGCGCGAACTGCTCGGCATAGGCCATCAGCGCGGCGGCGTGGGCCTGCACGCTCGCCAGCCCGTAACGCGCCACAATCTCCAGCGCCCGCCGCGCCCCAATGGCATGCGCCGCCAACTGCGCCGCCAGGTCGCCGGTGCGCTCGGCCGGCGTGCGCACGTTGTTGAGGATCAGCGCCCACACCGCTTCGTTGCGCTGCCCGGCCGCCACCAGCTTGATGGGCGGGATGATCAGCCCCTCTTGATAAATCTCGGTGGAGAGCGGCATGGAGCCGGGGGCCATGCCGCCGATATCGGCGTGGTGCGCGCGCGAGGCCACGAAGAAGATCGGCCCGGCCTCGGCCGCTTGCGCCGCGGACGCTGTACTCAGCGCAAACACCGGCGACACCAGCGTGAGGTCCGGCAAATGCGTGCCGCCCAGGTAGGGGTCGTTGAGAAGCACGACATCGCCGGGGGCAAACGGTGCGCCATGCGCCAGCGCCGCCTGCACCGAGGCCGGCATGGCCCCCAGGTGCACGGGGATGTGCAGCGCCTGCGCCAGCAGCCGCCCCGCGCCGGTGAACACCGCGCACGAGTGATCGAGCCGTTCTTTGATGTTGGGCGAGAAGGCGGTGCGGCCCAGCGTCACGCCCATCTCCTCCGCAATGGAGGCAAAGAGGTGCTTGAAGATTTCCAGCGTGGCAGGCGTGGGCGCGACGGCTTGCATGGCGGCGATTATGCCATACGGGCGGGAAAACCATTGGCCACGAATCGCTGCGCGCGAATTGCACGAAGGGGGTGAGGTGAGTAGCGAGGCTGAGTTATAGTCGGCGCGGGCTTCGCCTTGTGTAGCTGCGCTGCGTAGCGTCAACCGCCGGGACCTGAACGCGACTGGCCTGCCAACTCAACCGGCGATATGCTCTCTGGGTAGAAATGCACCTGACCGCCTATCGCACCGGAGGCCCGCCCATGCGCCAACTCATCGTGTCCGAATCGCTCACCCTCGACGGGGTCTTTGAAGCGCCGGCGAAAATCGCCGGAGAAACGTTTGCGCTGGCCGGCTGGACCGCGCCCTACCAAAGCGACGAGCAGAACCAATACCTCGCCGCCGGCCTAGCGCGGGGCGGCGCACTGCTGCTCGGCCGCCGCACCTATGAGCACCTGCGCACGGGCTGGGAGCACCAGACCGGCCCGGTGGCCGACTTTATGAACAACGTCCCCAAATTCGTGGCGTCCACCACGCTGAAACAGGCCGATTGGAAGAATTCGACTCTGCTTCAGGGCGATGTCGGCGCGGCCGTGGCGGCGTTGAAGCAGCAGCCCGGCAAAGACCTCGCCATCCTCGGCAGCGGCATGCTCGTCCGCGCGCTGCTGGCGGCCGGCCTGATCGACGAACTCTCGCTCCTGGTGCATCCGCTGGTGCTGGGCCAGGGCCAGCGCTTGTTGGCCGAGGGCGCGCAGTCCCCGCTGAAGCTCAAGGAGGCGAAGGCCTTTAGCTCGGGCGTCGTGCTGCTCACCTACCTGCCAGAGAAGAAGTAACGCTGGCAGGTTAACAAACGCCGGGCCGGTCAGCCTCGCTGACTGGCCCGGCGCACTATTTGCGCCCGGCCTCGCTTCAGGCTACACTCTCATCGGTTCTGCTCCTCGGTCAACCTCAGCGTCATAACCGAGCCGCCTCCGCCGGCGCTATAGT
>JAYUUW010000005.1:0-4644 GCA_043754665.1 Anaerolineales bacterium
GCTCATGGCGCTGGCCTACGCGCTGACGCGGATGGGCCGCTATCTGCCGGCCGCCATCCTGACCGTGGCCGTGGTCCTGCTGGGGATTCTGGCGCCCTCCGTGGCCGAGCCGGAGATACTGGCCAACAATTCGACCACCCTGGCCTACCTGGCCATCCCGATCGTGCTGGGCGGGCTGCTGCTGCCGCCGCGCTACGCGGGCGGGTTGGCGGCCCTGATTTTCGGGCTGGCCTGGGTAGTGCACGCCACCTTGACCGATGGCTCGCCGTTGGCCCTGTTTTACATGCTGCTGCTGCTGGCGGCGGTGTCGCTGCTGGTCGTGATCGGCGCGGCCATTCGCGACCGTGACGAGGCGCGCATTGCGGTGCAGGCGCAGACGCTGCATGAGACCAACGCCCAGTTGACCGACTGGCTGGCGGCGATGGAGCAGCGCACCGGCGAGATGGTGGTGCTGAACGAGTTGGGCGAGATGCTGCAAGCCTGCGCCACCGCCGCCGAGGCCTTTCGGATTGTGGCCGACTCGGCCGGGCAGTTGTTCCCCGACAAACACGGGGCGGTGTGCGTGCAGAGCGCTTCGGGCACCAGCGTGGAAACGATGGCCGAATGGGGCCTAAGCGCCGAGGGCGCGCGGGTGTTTGGGCCGGACGACTGCTGGGCCTTGCGGCGCGGCCGGACGCACACCAGCCCGCCCGGCGACCGGGGCCGGCGCTGCCGCCACCTGGCCGAGACCGGCCCGGCCCACTTGTGCCTGCCGCTGCTGGCGCAGGGCGTGTCGCTGGGGCTGCTGCACCTGGAGCTGGCCGACCCGGGCGAGGCGGCCGACACGCGCCGCCGGCTGGCGCAGACGCTGGCCGATAACCTGGCGCTGGCGCTGGCCAACCTGAACCTGCGCGAGACCCTGCGCAGCCAATCGATTCGCGACGCGCTCACCGGGCTATACAACCGGCGCTATCTGGAAGAGACCCTGGAGCGCGAGCTGCGGCGGGCCGAGCGGGGCCGCCGCCCGCTGGGCGTGATTATGCTCGACATTGACCACTTCAAGCTGTTCAACGACACCTATGGGCATGGGGCTGGCGATGCTGCGCTGCGCGAGTTTGGCGACTATCTCCAGCGGCAGATTCGCGGCAGCGACATTGCCTGCCGGCTGGGCGGGGAAGAGTTCATCATCATCCTGCCGGAGGCCAAGGTGGAGACGGTGCGCGAGCGGGCGGTGGCGCTCCAGGCCGGCTTGCGGCAGATGAACATCTCGTATGGGGGCCAGTTGCTGGGGCCGGTGGTGATCTCGGTCGGGATTGCGATGTTCCCCGAGCACGGCGCGCTGGGCGAGGCGCTGCTGAAGGCGGCCGACACCGCGCTGTACCAGGCCAAGCGCGAGGGCCGCGACCGGGTGGTGGTGTTTGCCTGAGGTGAGAGGTGGGAGGTCGGAAGTCAGAAGTCAGAGGTCGGAAGTCGGAATTGCGCCGCTGCCTGCGCGGGTGGCTGTGTTTGGCTGAATTACCCCGTTTTTGATCACATCGCTCCATAATCTTACGCAAAGCTCGGTTGACAAAACGGTTTTGCGGCAGTAGTTTTAAGTAAGATTATGGAGAATTTCACGTGGACCCACACCCAAATTCCGATTGGCTGAACCTGAGCGCCGCCGCCGCGCTGCTGGGGGTGCATCCCTCGACCCTGCGCGCCTGGTCTGACCGGGGCGACATTCCCACCCACCGCACGCCGGGCAAGCACCGCCGCTTTCGGCGGGCCGATGTGGAAAGCTGGGCGGCGTCGCGGCGCGAGGCCTTCACTTCGCCCGGCCAACTGATCATTGAAAATGTGCTCGGCCGCACGCGGCTGCAAATGGCCGAGGGCCGGCTGGCGAACGCGCCGTGGTATCAGCGCCTGGACGAGCAGCGCCGCCGCGAGCTGCGCGAAACCGGCCGGAGCCAACTGCGCCTGCTGCTGGGCTACCTGGCCGAGGACGGCCTGGACCTGCCGCCGGAGGTGGTGGCGGTGGGCGAGACCTATGAGCAGTTGGGCCGCGAGGCGGGGCTGTCGCTCTCGGAGACGGTGGGCGTGTTCCTGTACTTCCGCGACTTCTTGTATGACAGCGTGGTCGATGTGTACCAGGCCTCGGGCCAGCGCGCGGCGCGCGAGTGGGCCAACATGCACCGCCGGATTGCGACCTTTACCAACGCGGTGCTGCTGGCGCTCATTGCGGCTTATGAAAGGTCAAGGGGGCGCGGATAGAGGGCAGAGAAAAGAGAAAGAGAAAGAGAAAAAGGTAGCACCGGCACGCCCATGAAATCTTGCGCGCCGGTTTGCCTACCGCCCCCGAGTCCCCTGGCCGCTTTTGCCATCCCCTGAGTCCCCCTGCTTTAGACCCTTCAGGCCCTTCATACCCCTCCTTCCCTTCACGCCCCTCCCTCTCAGGCTCCCCCCGCGTCCCCTGCTATAATTCCCGCCTGCCTCGGTGTCTGGTATCCAACGGAGCCTGTATGACCACTCAACTCGACACACTGCGCACGGCGTTCTTCAGCCTGCCCCCCATTGACCGCACGCGCCGCAACCACGGCCTGGAACACGCCACCATCACCATTCTGTCGCAGCGCCTGCGCGGCATCAGCCTGGTGGGCCGCTCGACGCCCAACGGCTTTCACCTGTATGGTGATGTGAAGACCGAAGCCCTGCGCGACGCGGTGGAAGAGGCGCTGCGGCGCATGAAGGGCGGCGAGGTGGGGCTGGCCGTGCATCCCAACTGCGGCACCAACTTCGTCACCGCCGGCGTGGCGGCTGGGCTGGCCGCCTACCTGGGGTTCCTGGGGGCCAACAGCGCCGGCGCCCGCCGCGACCGGCTGCCGTTCGTCATCCTGCTCGCCACCGGCGCGCTGATCTTCGCCCAGCCGCTCGGCCTGGAGTTCCAGCGCCAGGTGACCACCAGCGGCGAGATGCGCAACATGCAGGTCGACCGCATCGAGCGCCGCGACCGAGGCAGCGTGGTCGCCCACTTCGTCGCCACCGCCGGCTAAGGGGCGCGCAAACCGCGCCTTAACATGCCGCCCACGTTCTACCTGCTGCACGGCCTCGATGAATTCGGCATGGCCGAGTTTGTCGACGGCCTGAAGGACAAGATGGGCGACCCGGCGTTGGCCTCGCTCAACACCAGCGTGCTCGACGGCCGCGCCGTCACGCTGGCCGAGGCCCGCGCCGCGTGCGACACGTTGCCGTTCCTCACCGCCCGCCGGCTGGTGCTGATTGAAGGCTGGCTCACCCGGCTGCTCAGCCGCACCGAAGCCGCCAGCGACGAGGAGGACGCAGCCGAAGAAGCCGAGGCCCCCACCCGCCCCGCCGGCGGGTTGACCCCCAAAGAAACCATGGCCGGGCTGGCCGAATACTTGCCGCAACTGCCGCCCAGCACCGCGCTGGTGATGATCGAGAAGCGCGACCTGCCCGAGAAGAACGTGGTGCTCAAGGCCGCCGGCGCGGCTGGCGCGGCCGAATGGGCGCTGGTGCGGCACTTCGACCTGCGCAAGGGCGACGAGCTGGTGAAGTGGATTCGCGCCCGCGCCAAGAAGGCCGGCGGCGACTTCAGCCGCGAGGCGGCCGAGGCGCTGGCCGAGGTGGAGAACGACCCGCGCGCGCTGGGGCATGAGATCGTCAAGCTGCTGACCTATGTGGGCTTCGCCCGCGCCGTGGAGCTCGACGATGTGCAAACGCTCACGCCCGCCGGCGGCGAGGCGGTGATCTTCGACCTGGTCGACGCCATCGGCCAGCGGCGCGGCCCGCAGGCCATGCGCGAGCTGCACAAACTGCTGGCGACCGAACAGCCGCTGTATGTGCTGAGCATGATCACCCGCCAATATCGGCTGCTGCTGCTGGCCAAAGAGCTGCTCAACGCCCGCGCCGGCGTGGACGAAGTGGCCGCCGCGCTCAAGCTGCACAGCTACCCCACCGGCAAAATCTGCACCCAGGCGCGCAATTTCAATTTGGAAGAATTGGAACGCATTTACCGCCGCTTGCTAGATTACGATACCGGGATTAAAACAGGGCAGATCGAAGCCGCCGCGGCGCTCGACACTTTAGTGGGCTCACTGACGGCGGCCTAACGCCCTCCGGGCGAGGATGCTATGGCTAATTACAAATTGCAGGCGCGGGATATTATGCAGACCGAGGTCGCGACGATCTTGGCGGAACACACCGTGCAAGATGCCGCCGCGCTGATGCGCCACCACGGGGTGCGCAGCCTGGTGGTCGAGAAGGAGTACGAGGACGACGCCTACGGCCTGGTGACCTTTGCCGACATTGTGACCAAGGTGCTGGCCTTTGGCTTCGACCCGGCCGAGGTGCGCGTGGATGAGATTATGACCAAGCCGCTGATTGTGGTCAACGCCTCGCTGCGAGTGGAGCTGGTGGCGCGGCTGTTCGCCCACCACAAGATCGGCCACGCGCCGGTGATTGAGGACCACAAGCTCATTGGCATCATCTCGATGACCGATCTGGTGGTCGAGGTGATTACCGAGCCGACGTAGCGCCGGCAGGCGGCGCCCGAGCGAAAGCGGGGCCGGGCAAGCTGTGTGTCCAACGTCAGGCGGCCGGCCCACCGCAGGGTGGATACTTGAGAGCGACTATCAGACCCTTGCCCCCAAAGGAAGGGAAAATGCAGGG
>JAYUUW010000006.1:0-4460 GCA_043754665.1 Anaerolineales bacterium
GTGGGCCAGCGGCGCGACGGCGACGAGGCTGAAGAGGATGAGCGCGGCGTAGGGCCACCAGCGCCGACCGAGGGCGGTGAGAGAAAGCGGGTGGGTGGGCATAATCGACGGCAATGGCCCGTGCGCGCGGGAGTATATCAGACTTCGCCTGCGCCAAAGCGCCTATAATAATCACGCATATGTCCACTGTCCGCCTTGTCTTGCTCAGTGACACCCACAGCCAGCACGCGCCGGTCGCCGTGCCGGACGGGGACGTGTTGATCCACGCCGGCGACATCACTGATCACGGCGAACTGCCGGTGGTGCGCGACTTCAACGCCTGGCTGGGCCGCTTGCCGCACGCCCACAAACTGGTCATTGCGGGTAACCACGACTTCTGCTTCGAGCGCGAGCCGGCTGCCAGCGCGGCGCTGCTGACTAACGCCACCTACCTGCGCGACTCAGGCGTGACGGCGGCGGGGCTAACGTTCTATGGCAGCCCGTGGCAGCCGTGGTTCTACGATTGGGCCTTCAACCTCCAGCGCGGCCCCGCCATTCGCGCCAAGTGGGACCTGATCCCGGCGGGTACGGATGTGCTCATCACCCACGGGCCGCCGGCCGGGCATGGCGACCTGACGATACAGGGCGACCGCGCCGGGTGCGCCGACTTGCTGGCCGCGCTGGCGCGGGTGCAGCCGCGCCTGCATGTGTTCGGGCACATCCACGAGGGGTACGGGGAGACGCAGGCCGGCCCCACGCGCTGTGTCAACGCCAGCACCTGCGATGTGAACTACCGGGCGGTGAACCCGGCGCTTGTGATTGACCTCCCGGTGCCGTAAGAGAAGCAGGGCAGCGGGCCGCCTCAGCGCCCGGCCGTTTGCACGACCAGCACCCCAATGCCAATCAATAGGGCCGAAATCGAAACCAGGGTCAGCACCGCCACGAGGCCGCGCGCCTGCTGGGGGAACCGCCGCTGTAAGAGCCAAATAATGTGCATCGTGCAGTCTCCTGTTATGCCGCGATAGACCAGCAGTGTAGACCGGCACTGAGGCGGCGGCTATATACAAAGGTATGCGATTGGTATAGCGGGGCGCTCACAGCAGGTTTAGTTCGCGGGCGCGGGCCACGGCCTCGGTGCGGCGGCTGACGGCGAGCTTGGCGTAGAGCGTGGAGTTGTAGACCTTCACCGTGTTGACCGAAAGCGACAGGGCGGCGGCGATTTCTTTGTTGGAGCGGCCGGCGGCGATCAGGCGCAGCAGGTCGAGTTCCACCGGGGTGAGTTGCTCCGGGCCGGGCAGCGGCAACGCCGCGGGGTGGCCGGCGGCGGGGCCATCCATGAGGGTGAAGCTCAGCAGGGTGCGCGAGTGCGGAGCGTAGACCAGCGTGTACCACGCGCCGCTGTGCAGTTGGCGGTGGGTGGCCGGGTCGACGGCGAAGCGGTGCGGGCCGAGGCTGACGGTGTATTTGACGGTCTTGATCAGGCCGATGCCCAGGCTGAAGTCGCTGTGGAGGCGGCCGGTGACGCTGGCGGCTTGCCCGGCGCGCAGGTCGCGCTGAATATTCCGCAGCCGGAGGAGCGAGGGGGCCAGCCACCACAGCCACAGCAGCGCGACCGGTCCCCAGAGCAGCCACTGGCCCCGGCCGGCGAAGGCTGGGTTGAGCAGCTTGAGCACGCCCGCGCCCAGCAGGCCAAGCGCCACCGCCACGAATGCGGCCGTGCCGGCGACAGCGCCCCAGCGCTGCCCGCGCAAATGCTGGCGCTGGGCGGCGGTGAGCGGGGTAGGGGGGAGCGTAGCGGGTGGGGTTTCCATGCGTGAGCGCGCCACGGTGCGTGCCCACAGGATAACGTATTTTCGAAGCGGCAAGTACAATACCTAATGGCCACGCGGTAACTCACCGGTAACTTTCGGGAAACCTTGCGGTAAGTGAGCTAGACCATACTGGCAGTAGTTGAGTAAGAACACACGAAGCTCTCCGGGGGCGCCCCATGAAACCAATCTGGCTATTGCTCATTGTCCTGGTCTGCGCTGTTGGTGCTTGCGCGCCGATGCCTGCCCCTATGCCGGAGACATCAACGCCGGCACATCCGGCCACCGCGATGGAGACTACGACTGTCGCGATCGCTTCGTCCACAGTGACCAGGGTTCCCGCTACGCCGACCACGCCCGCTAGTCTCCCCTTGGCGGAACGCTTACCTCCCGGCCAGCAACTGGGAGTGAATTGGCTGAAAACCAATATGGACTACAGCTATTACTTTGAGCGCGGACATGGGCTTGAGCCGCTTATCGCCGGTGCTTCCAACGGCCGCTATGACAGCCTTGACATCATGGATTCGAGTGGGCAGCGGCTTTATAGCCTTGATTTGTCCGGCTGGTGGGCAAATCAAGGCGATGCCATATACTCGGCAGACAAGAACACCACCACCACGGTTGTTCGGAAATACAGCCTGGGTTCTGGCAAACTACTATGGGAAACACCGCTCGATTCCGCCGAAGAAGGGGGGAGGTTTGGCGGTCGATGACAGCGGAGTCACCGTGGCTGTGGCGCAAACGCTTTACTACTTGGATGCAGATAGTGGCCAGCTCAGGTGGACTGCCCAGTTAAGCACATGTTCTTATCCTGACATGTACCTCACGGGACAAGATCTCCACGTCTGGTGCTGGGAACAACTTTGGCGCATCGACCGGGCCACGGGCGAAATCCAAGCTAGCACCCGGGTCTCGCAGAACACTTCGCACGAGGCCGCGCAATTTACTGACAGTCAGCTCTATGATGTGCGCACGAATTGGAACGAACAATACCCATTCGTGCGTGCTGACCGGCGTTATCTGGAAGCTCGAAACGCGCAGACGTACGCTGTTCTCTGGTCTCAGCCGTTGCCCATTGCCGGTACCTGCCAGCACATGTTGGATCAAGGCGATGTGTTTTACGCCTGCGCCAGCCAGCTTGGCCGACTCAAGGGCGCGAACGGACAACCGATTTGGCAAACGCTCGTGGATGGTGGAGAAGTGCTCTCGAGTACCACGACCGGACCCTGGGCCTTCTACCAGGGTGACGTTATTTATGCGTTTGGCAACCAAGTCAGCCGGTTCGACGATATAACGGGACTTGCCACCTGGCAAACAATGCTGCGTAGCAATACGCTCGTCTCCCTTATGGTATCCGGCGATCAGTTGCTTGTTGGGACTACCACCGGCTACCTGCATGTTCTGAATGCCAATACAGGCCAGTTGACGTGGGAACAAGATGTATGGGCTTCTATCGAACCACGGAATGTCTATATGCGGCCAATTGGTGTGACAACTCAAACACTGATCATCGCCGCGCAGAATCAACTCCTGTCACTGGGCCTGGACGGAGCAACACAGTGGCCATTACCCACATCCGAGCCGCGCGTCTATCCAACTACAACACCGACACCGACCGCAACTCGCTACCCGGTCTTTACTCCACCGCCGGCCGATGTGATGCCGGCGCCACCTGAAGACGTTCTCGCTTGGCCGGCTGCAATGGCCGCTTTTCTAAACGCTGCGCCCGGCAACGATGCCCGCCTGGCCGCCTTGCTGGAAAGCTGGCAGGAAGCGGGCCAGGGCCTGACCAACCTACGGACGGCCGATTTCGACGGCGACGGTCTGCAGGAATGGATCATCACTTTGACCTCGGGTTACGATCAGGGCTGGCTGGCGGTCATTCGCCAGAATCAAGGGCAGTACGAGTTGGCCTGGCTCGACGCCAGTGGGCTCCCGGACTTGGCGTTGTCTGGCGATCCGTTGGCCTATACGGGGAACTTTGCGGTAAGCGATATCAACGACGACGGGCAGAATGATCTGGTCTACGCCATGACCTCGTTGGGAGTCTGCAGTAGTTACAGTTGGGTCACTCCATTGAGTTGGAATGGTCAGGCGTTTGTCAGCCTGGACCCGGCTGGCCTGATTGCCATCAACGACATGACCGATTTGAAGGTGGAGGCGCAGCCTGACAGCGGTCAAAAGCAAATCGTTATCGAGGGTGGCTGGTCCGGTTGCCTTTCTCAGCAAGCGCTGCTGTATGGAAAGACTAGCGCCTACCGTCTGCGCGACGGCGTCTATGCTTTGGACTCCACAGTACCGTCCCCCAACCGCTATTACTACTTCTATCTGCTGGAGGCAAACCAGAAACTTGTAGATGGCGATGATGCCGGCGTGATCGCCCTGCTGGAAGAATCGCTGACCTCTCCGGCGCCCGCTAATCGTACGGAAACTGAAATGGCCTTCGCGGAATATCAATTGATGCTGGCGAATGTGCGCTTAGGCAATGATCAAACGGCGGCGCAGTGGGCCGAGACCGGACACTATCCGGCAGAACTTTATAGCCAGATCAAGATCGAGTTTTGGCAGACATATAAATAGTGTCTCAGTCAATGGTGTAAATGGTCACCAGCCTCCAGTTGGGCTGGCCCAGGTTGTTAAGGGCGACGGTCAGCGCACCGGCGCCCGCGCGGG
>JAYUUW010000007.1:0-5380 GCA_043754665.1 Anaerolineales bacterium
TTTTTCATCATCATCATGCTGCTCCTGTCCGCGCTCATAGCGGCCCTGCGGCGCGAAGAGGCGTTGGCGCGGGTGGACTATCTCACCGGGGCCGTCAACGGCCGGTCATTCTATGCCCTCGCCGAAGTGGAAATTGAGCGCCTACGCCGTTACCAGCACCCACTGACCCTGGCCTACATCGACCTGGACAACTTCAAGACGGTCAACGACCAACTGGGCCACATCACCGGCGACCAGGCGCTACGCCGGGTGGCCGACACTGTCCGGCAGAACGTGCGCCGCACCGACGTGGTGGCCCGGCTGGGCGGCGACGAGTTTGTGGTGCTCCTGCCGGAAACCGGCCTGGCCGCGGCCCAGGCGGTGCTGCCCAAACTGCATAGCGCGCTCGTAAGCGCCATGCAGCAAGCCAACTGGCCGATCACGTTTAGCGTGGGCGTGCTCACCTGCACCACCGCGCCGCCCACCACCGACGCGCTCGTTAAGGCGGCCGACGATTTGATGTACACCGTCAAGCACAAGGGCAAACACGCTGTGATCTATGCGGCCTATGCCGGGCCATAGCCTGAAACGAGCCGAATTATCGGCAATCGCGTTCAACTGCTTGACTCCGCCGCCCTATTCGTGCTATACCATTCCCCACAACTGAGAACACAACGACGTTGACGAGGACGAGTACGCTTCAAAGCGGCAGTTAGAGAGTTGGGCCTAGCGGTGTAAGCCCAATCTGAGCGCGGAAGCCGAATGGACCTCTGAGTTGCCCGGGCAAACGCTTCACCGCCAGTAGCCCGCGCCGGAACGGCCACCGTTATCACGGCCAAGGGTATTAATCGGCACTAAGTCCGAGCGTACCCGCAAGAGTGAGGCTGGCCCGTCCAAACCTGTCGCAATCACCGGCAGGTTTTTTTGTTCTGCGGACCGGCAGCTAGCCTCCACCTGGGTGGCACCACGGGAGTCCCCTCTCGTCCCTATGGACTGAGGGGATTCTGTCTTAACGGCGCGGCTGCGGCCCCGCCAGTGTGGAGGCTGCACCCATGAACACCCCGGCCGACCCAATCACAACGCCCGCTAGCGTGCCGCCGCGCACCGCCCTAACACCGCCCGTGGGCCGCAAGCGCATCCTCACCGGCGACCGGCCCACCGGCCGGCTGCACCTCGGCCACTATGTTGGCAGCCTGGCGAACCGCGTCCGGCTCCAGCACGAGTACGACGCCTGCTTCATCCTGGCCGATCTGCACACCCTGACCACCAAGCCAGAGCCGGAATACATCAAGGCCATTCCCGGCTTCATTCACGAGATCGTCATCGACTACCTGGCGGTCGGCATCGACCCCAGCGTCAGCACCATCTTTGTGCAGTCGGCCATCCCCGAGACCTACGAGCTTAACTTGATCTTCGAGATGCTCGTCACCGTGCCGCGCCTGGAGCGTTTGCCTTCGCTCAAGGACATGGCCCGCGACGCGCACCTGGACGGCATGCCGCTGGGCCTGCTGGGCTACCCGGTGCTGCAAGCGGTGGACATTCTGCTGCCGCGCGCCAACCTGGTGCCGGTGGGCCGCGACAACCAGGCGCATGTGGAGATCACGCGCGAGATCGCGCGGCGCTTCAACCTGCTGTACGGCCCGGTGTTCCCCGAGCCAGAAGCGCTGATTGGCGACGTGCCGACGCTGGTGGGCACCGACGGCAGCGCCAAGATGAGCAAGAGCCTCGGCAACGCCATCTTCCTCTCCGACGACGCCGAGACCGTGACCGCCAAGGTGCGCGGCATGTACACCGACCCCAAGCGGCTGCGCGCCACCGACCCCGGCACGGTGGAGGGCAACCCGGTCTTTAGCTACCACGACGCCTTCAACGCCGACAAGGCCGAAGTGGCCGAGTTGAAGGAGCGTTACCGCGCCGGGCAGGTGGGCGATGTGGAAGTGAAGAAGCGCCTGGCCGCCGCCCTCAATAATTTCCTCGAGCCGATCCGCGAGCGCCGCGCCCACTACCAGGCGCACCCGCTGCTGGTACAAGACGTGCTGGCCCAGGGCATTCGGCGCATGCAGGGCGAAGCGCGCGAGACCATGCGCCTGGTGCGCGCCGCCACCGGCCTAAGCTACTCGGCCGCGTTCTTCCAAGACATCATCGACCTGTTCGGCACGGAATAGCCGCCGGTTTAACTGTTACTGACACCCACTGGGAGAAGACGAATGATTGCTGCTGAGATGCCCCACGTAAGCGCTGCCCCCTACCCGGTCTACCGCGAACTGTCGGCCGACCTGGAGACCCCCACCAGCGTCTACCTCAAACTGCGCGGCACCGGCCCGTCGTTCCTGCTCGAGTCGGTCGAGGGTGGCGAGCGCGTGGCCCGCTACTCGTTCATCGGCGTCGAGCCGAGCGCGCAGTACCGCTTGCAGAACGGCGTGGTCGAGCGCCACAGCCCGGACGGCGTGACCCTGCTGGAAGTCGGCCCCGGCCAAGATGCGCTGCACGCGCTGCACACCGAGTTGAGCCGCTACCAGGCCGCGCACGTGGAGGGCTTGCCGCGCTTCGTGGGCGGGCTGGTGGGCTACCTGGGCTACGAAGTGGTGCGCCAGTTCGAGCCGAAGCTCGCGCCGCTGCCCACCAACGCCACCCTGCCCGACGGCCTGTTTCTGCTGGCTGACACGCTGGTGGCCTTTGACCACGCCCGCCGCAGCCTGTTCCTGATCTCGCACGCCTTCGACGGCGACACGGCCGCCGCCGAGCGCCGGCTGGATGCGCTGGAGCAGCGCCTGGCCGCCCCGCTGCCCGTGGAGCCGGCGGTGGCCACCGAGCACAAGCCGGCCACCACCAGCAACCTGACCCAGGCCGAGTACGAGGGCATTGTGGCCGAGGCCCGCGAGCACATCGCCGCCGGCGACATCTTCCAGGTGGTGCTGTCGCAGCGCCTGTCGCGCCAGACCAGCGCCCGCCCGTTCGATATTTACCGCGCCCTGCGCCGCCTGAACCCCTCACCCTACATGTTCTTCTTCGAGTTTGGCGACGTGGCCGGTGAGCCGTTTTATCTGCTGGGCGCGTCGCCGGAGATGTTCGTGCGGCTGGAAGGCCGCCGCGCCAGCCTGCGCCCGATTGCCGGCACGCGCCCGCGCGGCGCGAACAGCGCGGAGGATGCGACCTATGAAGCCGAGCTGCGGGCCGACCCTAAGGAGCGCGCCGAGCATGTGATGCTGGTGGATTTGGGCCGCAACGACCTGGGCCGCGTCAGCCAGTACGGCACGGTGCGCGTGACCGACTCGTTCACGGTCGAGCGCTACTCGCATGTGATGCACCTGGTCTCGCACGTGGAGGGCGACTTGTGGCCGGAGCTGACCGCCTTCGACCTGGTGCGGGCCGCCTTCCCGGCCGGCACGGTCAGCGGGGCGCCCAAGGTGCGCGCCATGGAAATCATCGGCGACCTGGAGCCGGGGGCGCGCGGCCCGTATGCCGGGGCGGTGGGCTACTTTAGCTTTGACGGCGCGATGGACACCTGCCTGGCCATCCGCACGCTGGTGGGGCACGGCGCCACGGTGGCGGTGCAGGCCGGGGCCGGCATTGTGGCCGACTCGGTGCCGGTGCGCGAATATGAAGAGACGCTCAACAAGGCGCGGGCTGTGCTGCGCGCCGTCGAGATTGCTGAAGGATAGCCGCCATGTCACTCATTGTCATCGACAACTACGACTCGTTTACTTACAATCTGGTGCAGTACTTCGGCGAGTTGGGGGCCGCGCCGCAGGTCTTTCGCAACGACCAGGTGACCCTGGCCGAACTAGAAGCGCACAATCCGAGCGCCCTGGTCATCTCCCCCGGCCCCGGCGACCCCAACGACGGCGGCATCTCCAACGCCGCCATCAAGCACTTCACTGGGCGCATTCCGGTGCTGGGCGTGTGCCTGGGCCACCAGTGCCTGGGCGCGGTCTACGGCGGCTCGGTGGTGCGCGCCCCCCGGCTAATGCACGGCAAGACCAGCCGCATCCACCACCACGGCACCGACCTGTTCGCCAACATCCCCTCGCCGTTCGAGGCCACGCGCTACCACTCGCTGATCGTGGAAGAGCCGCTGCCGGCCTCGCTGGAGGTGACCGCCTTCACCACCGAGGGCGAGGTGATGGGCCTGCGCCATCGCCAGTACCCGACCTTCGGCGTGCAGTTCCACCCGGAGTCGATCCTGACCGAGCACGGCAAGGACATTCTGAAGAACTTCTTGGAGTTGGCCGCGCCCTAGCCGAGACGCCAGGAGACCACCCATGCTCAAACCCTACATCGCCCTCGCCGTCAACCGCCAGAACCTGAGCGCCGAACAGGCCGAGGCGGCCATGCACATCATCATGACCGGTCAAGCCACCCCGGCCCAAATCGGCGCGTACCTGATCGCCCTGCGCATGAAGGGTGAAACGATTGAGGAGATCACCGGGTCGGCGCGCGCCATGCGCGGCGTGGCCGTGTCGATCAGCGTGGACCACGGCGGCAAGGCCGTTTACGACACCTGCGGCACCGGCGGCGACGGCACGGGCACCTTCAACATCTCGACCGTCGCGGCGTTCGTGGTGGCCGGCACCGGCCGCAAGGTGGCCAAACACGGCAACCGGGCCGCCTCCAGCCAGTGCGGCAGCGCCGATGTGCTGGCCGCGCTGGGCCTAAATCTAGACCTGACACCCGAGCAGGTGGGCGCGGCCATCGACGAGGTGGGCATTGCCTTTCTGTTCGCGCCCAAGTTTCACCCGGCCATGCGGCACGCCGTCGGTCCGCGCAAAGAGATCGGCCAGCGCACGATCTTCAACGTGCTCGGCCCGCTCAACAATCCGGCCGGAGCGAACGTGCAGGTCATCGGCGTGTACGACCCGCGCCTGACCGAGCCGCTGGCGCATGTGCTGGGCGGCCTGGGCGCGCGCGCGGCCTTCGTCATCCACGGCCACGGCGGCACCGACGAGCTGAACCCATGCGGCCCCAACCGCGTGAGCCACCTGAAAGACGGCGCGGTGCGCACCTTTGAACTGGACCCGGCCGAGCTAGGCTTTGAGCGCACGGAGATGAGCGACCTGAAGGGCGGCACGCCCGATGACAACGCCGCCATCCTGCGTGGCATTCTCAGCGGCGAACTGAACGGCGCGCAGCGCAGCGCGGTGCTGCTGAACGCCGCCGCCGCCATCGCCGCTGAAACCGGCGACCTGCCCAGCGCGGTGGCCGAGGCGAAGCACGGCCTGGACAGCGGCGCGGCCCTGGGCCGGCTGGAGGCGCTGCTGGCGTACAGCCGGCGCGTCAGCCCGCCCCCGCCGGCGGACTAGGGGCAATGCAGGCGGACCTAACCCCCCGGCCCCCTTCTTACAAGGGTAGGTTTTTTCATGTCATGCCAGGACAAGAATTGGGGCCTTTGAACTGGATTTTG
>JAYUUW010000008.1:0-2278 GCA_043754665.1 Anaerolineales bacterium
GGGTGACCGATACGCAGCGCAGACTAACTCAAGACGACAATTCGGACAACTGGCGGGCGGCGAGGGCCGAGTGCCAGGCCCAGCCGAGCACGACGGCCAGCGAGAAGGCCAGGTTGACGACGGTGACGACGGCCGGGCCGGACTGCGAACCGGAGACGATGCCGGCGAAGGCGGCGAAGAACAGCAGGCCGGTGAGGGCCGAAAACCAGGCCCAGCCAGGCTGCCGCTGGCCGGCGAAGCGGCGGGCCAGCAGCAGGCCGGCGGCGATGAAGCCCAGGAAGCCCACCGCGCCGCAGACCAGGTGCAGCAGCCCGGCGGTGGTGACGGTGTTGGCGTCGGCCGGGGTGCCGAGCGGAAAGCCCAGCGCCGGGTCGGCGCGGAACAGGCCGGCGCCAATGAGGCCGAGGCCGTAGAGCGCCAGCAGCAGCGGCGCACCGGTGCCGCCCCGCCCGCCGCGCAGGCTGCGGCGCAAGCCCAGCGCGCCGGCCATCGTGAGCGCGCCCGTGACGAGGAACACGGTGATATGAATCCAGCCCAGGTCGCCGTTGCTGAGCAGGCTGAGGGAGTGGCGGCGCAGGTCGAAGCCGGGGCGGATGAGCATTTCGAGAATTCCGACGCCGACGTAGAGCGGGCCGGCGAGCAGGCCGGCTGTGAGCAGCGCGCGCGTAGCTGGTAGGGCGGCCACGGCGGCGGCAGGGCGGGTGACGGTGGGGCGGGCAGTCATGGCAGGCTCCTTGGGTGTAGGCCAGCAACGGGCGGCTGGCGCGGCTGAGGTGCGGTTACACCTAGTAGTCGCCGGCCGGCGCCGGTATTCGACATTTGCCAAAAGACCGTTTGACACCGGAGTTGGTTGACATAATGCGAAGTGGGAGGCGGAATGCAAGCTGGGACGAGGGGGAGGCGGTTGGTCGCGCTCACCCCCCGGCCCATGTGACGATGTCACGCGCAAGCTGCTCCCGTCACCGGCTTCCAGTTTCCTGTCACCCCTGTCATCGGCTTCCGAGTTCTTGTCACTCTTGTCATCGACGCGCAGGGGCGCGCTGAACGGGCACGCAACCGGCGGTGGAGGAAGTAGCACAGAGAGCAAGCGGGCGAACCAGTTGATGGAGGCACGCGCATAGTCTGCGGATTAATTGTTCGACTTGCAAGCGTTCCAACGCAAAGGCAACGTGTGGCGCGATACATTTTTAGGACCCCGGACAGATGGGGGGTGGTGGAACGGGCGACGGCAGGGGTGCGGGCGGTTAGGGCGCGAGCGAGGGGTGCGCGGCCAGGGCGGTAAGCGACGGCCGCGCGGCCGGGGCAGCGGGGTCAGCGGCCAGGTCAGGCTCCGGCGGGCTGGAACCCGGCGACGGCCAACGCCGCCCCCCGGCGCAGGGCCTGGAGGTTGAGGTCGAGCGTGTCGCGATGGTGCGCGGGCAGGTGTGCCGCGAGCGCGCGCTCGACGGCCTCGAGCGGCCCGGCCGCGGGCAGCACCGCCAGCAGCGCGCCCAGCAGCACGAGGTTGGCGGCGCGCGGGAAGCCCAGGGCCTCGGCCTCGGCGTTGGCTGGAATGCGCAGGACGTGCACGCCGGACGCCAGCGGCAAATCTTGATCGGGGGCGAGGGCGTTGAGGACCAGCCAGCCGCCGGCGGCCACGCTGGGCGCAAACTTTTCGAGCGAGGGCGTGTTCAGGGCGATGACGGCGGCCGGGTGGCGCACGAGCGGCGAGCCGATCACATCGTCGGCGATGATGACCGTGCAATGGGCGGTGCCGCCGCGCATCTCCGGGCCGTAGGATGGAATCCAGGTGACGTGCCGGCCCGCTTCCATGGCGGCGTAGGCCAGCAACTGCCCGGCGAAGAGCGCGCCCTGCCCGCCGAAGCCGGCAATGATGATTTCAATTTGCATGGTGACCCCCAGCGGGCTGCCAAGCGGGCAGCGCCGCGACCGCGGGCGAGACTTTGAAATCGCCCAGCGGAAAGTACGGCAGCATGTGCTGTTCGATCCAGGCCAGCGACTCGG
Organism: Anaerolineales bacterium; assembly: GCA_043754665.1. GTDB lineage: Bacteria > Chloroflexota > Anaerolineae > Anaerolineales > UBA6663 > JADZEK01. The sequence continues at coordinate 2,005 of JAYUUW010000008.1, forward strand.
CCGGGGTGCAGCCCCAGTTGGTGGGGCAGTTGGACAGCAGCTCGACCACCGAGAGACCCAGCCCGGCCTGCTGGGCTTGGAAGGCGCGGCGAACGGCCTTCTTGGCGCGCAGGATTTCCTTGACGTTGTGCAGGCTGCGGCGCGCCACGTAGGCGGTGCCATCGACCGCCGCCAGCAGTTCCGACATCCGCAGCGGCGCGCCCGTGGTGGCGGGGTCGCGGCCATACGGGGAGGAACTGGTCTTCTGGCCGGGGAGCGAGGTGGGGGCCATTTG
>JAYUUW010000009.1:0-4739 GCA_043754665.1 Anaerolineales bacterium
GAGCCGGTGATGAGGTTGCCCGCCACGGTGCCGCGATTGCGGATTTGCGGCGCGCCCACCTCCCAGCAGGCCTGCGCCAGCGGCAGCGCGCGTTCGACGATCAGTTTGGAGGCTACACAGTCGTTGTGGGTGACCAGCGGCCCCAGGTGCACCCAGCCGTCCTCGTCCAGGCTGATCGTCGCCAGCCCCGGCACGCGGGTAATATCAATCAGCGTGTCGATGCCGCGCCGCACGCCGCGCTCCAACTCAATGAGGAGGTCGGTGGCCCCAGCGACGATGCGCGCCCGTTCGCGCTGCTCGGCCAGATGCCGCAGGGCCTCGTCCACCGTCGTCACGCTGAGATAGTTCTGCCACATGCGTGCCTCACTGTTCTCCGGCCGGCCCGCTTGTGCCGGGCCGCGCCGCTAGGGTGACGCTAAGCCAGCAGGCCCAACACCGCCGGCAGCAACTGCTTCTTGCGGCTGACCACGTCTGGGGCGTTCAACGTGCCATCGGGCAGGCGCTGATAGGGCAGCTCGTCGAGCACGGCCATTTGCTTGCCGGCCAGCACCAGCCGGCTGGTGCCGCGGACCACATCGGTGACCATGAGCACGGCCAGCCCGAGGCCGCGTGCCTCGGCCAAGTTGTTCAGCCCGTCGGTCACCTCGCCCAGCCGGCTGTCCAACTCGTGCAGGTTGGCGACCTCCACCTGCGCGATGCCGAAAGTCATGTTGCCGCCTTCGTAAATCTTCAGGTCAGTGTTAAGGATGGCTTCCATGGTGCGCACCGCCAGCCCGGCCCCGGCCGCCAGCACCGCCTCGCCGTAGGTCTGATAGCTGTCAAACGCCAGCACCGGCGGCTGAAGGCCCCAAGCCGCCAGCCGTTCAGCCGCCTGCCGGTCGCGCGGCGTGGTCGTGGGCGAGCGCAGGATCAGCGTGTCGGACAGCACCCCGGCCAGCAGCAGCGCGGCCATAGGCACGGGCGGCTGCAAACCGGCGGCCACAATGCGCTCGCACACCAGCGTGGAGGTGCTGCCCACCGGGTCGACCGTGAAGGGGATGGGCAGGTTGGTGGGCTTGTTGCCCAGGCGGTGATGGTCGAGCACCTCGACCAGGTCGGCCTCCTCCAGCGCGCCGAGCGCCTGCCCCGGCTCGTTGTGGTCGACCAAAATCAGCCGCATGCGCGGCGGGTTGAGCACATCGGGCGAGCGGCAGACGCCGAAATAGGTGCCGTCTTCGCGCGTCACCAGGAAGTCGTCGCGCTCCTCGCGGACTACGCGGGCGCGGCCGTCGCGCACGCGCATGGCCAGCGAAAAGCGCGGCACGTCGGCATCCATGGCCGAACTGCACGGCACCGCCAGGATGCGGGCGACCGAGACGTTGTCGAGGTCGAGGCGCTCATCCATCTGCTGCGAGAGGAAGCGAAAGACGCTGTCGCCGGACACCAGGCCCAGCGGCAGGCCATTGGCCCCCACCACCGGCGCGGCCGAGTGCCCGCCCGCCGCCACGGCCCAGGCCTCGCGCAGGGGGCGGTCGGGCAAGATCGGCGGGAGCGTGCGCGCAATGCGCTCGAAGCGCGGCGAGGCGTCGGCCACCAGGCGCGGCCCCTCCAGCCCGATGGTCTTGAGCACCCAGGTGGTCTGCGTGTTGAGCGCCCCGGCCCGCGCCGCGATGGCGTTCGTGCCGTCGCGCTGGCGCAGCAGCCAGGCATAGCCCATGGCCGCCGCAATGGCGTCGGTGTCGGGGTTCAGGTGGCCGATGACATGCACCGGCTCAATCGCGGCTCGATCACTCATGCGGGCGCGTCTCCACTGCAATTTCACTGTCGCTGGGCGGGTCAGGATACACCTTCCAGCCCAGCGCTTCTAAATCGCCGGCCGGCAGGGCATTGTCGGGCATATCGGCCAACATCAACTCCGCCTTAGCCGACACGGTGCCGTCGGCCAGCCGCAGTTCGGCCTCGGCCAGGGCGCGCCGCCCGCTGCGCTTGACCAGCCGGCCGTAGACGGTGAGCGGCTGGCCGGTGGGCGTGGGCCGGTGGTATTTCACATCGAGCCGCGCCGTGACCATGAAGTGGCTATGCGCGCCGATCATGCCGGCCCGGCTGCCGGCCTCGTCGAGCAGGGCGGCGATGATGCCGCCGTGCAGCACGCCGGGGTAGCCTTCATAGTCGGCGGGCGGCGTGTAACTGGCGGTGACTTCGGTGTCGCTCAACTCGTAAAATGCCAGCTTCAATCCAAAGGGGTTGTTGACGCCGCACACAAAACAGTGGGCCGAGTTGGGCTGCTTGATGAGGTTCACAGGGCGGTGGCTCCAAAGGGCGCTTATACGGCCGCGAACGTGTCGATCATCAGGTACGGATCGCTCATGGGGTACAAGATCGGGCAAGTGCAGCCGCGATCAATGTACTCCTGCACTTTGGCCCGCGCCTCGGCGGGCGTGCCGGTGGCCGAAATCTTCAGCACGAACTCATCGGGCACGTACTGCATGGCCTCGTGCACCTGCTCTTTGGTGGCCGGCCAGCCCAGAATCGACTGGACCTTCTTGACGATGTCTTCGCTCACGCCCGAGGCTTTGGCGATGTGCGGCTGCTGGGCCAGGTACTGCGTCAGCAGCATCTTGGCGGCCTCAATGGCCTTCTTGCGGTCAGGGTCGACCGAGCACACCACCAACTGCGGCCGGTCGATGTCGGCCAGCGTGCGGCCGGCCTTGCGCGCGCCCTTATCCAGCAGCTCCAGCGCCTTGTCGTTGTACTCCGGCGGCACGCAGTAGTTTAGCACTGCGCCGTCGGCAATCTCGCCGGTCAGTTCCATCATGTTGTCGCCGGTCGCGCCGATGTAGATGGGCACGTTGCGTGGCTCGCGCCGACCGTGGACCACATCCAACTCGATGCCGGTCACATGATGGAACTCACCATGAAAGGTGACGTTTTCCAGGCGCAGCAGCCGGCGCATGACCTCGACCGTCTCGCGCATGGCCAGCAGCGGCTTGCGGCGCTCGATGCCGACATTGCGCGCCAACGGGTCCCACCACGCGCCGATGCCGCAGATGATGCGGTTGGGCGCGAGGTCGTCGAGCGTCAGGAAGGTCGCCGCCAGCAGCCCGATGTTGCGGGTCCAGTTGTTGATGACGCCTGACCCGACCTTGAGCTTGGTGGTGGTGGCCGCAAAGGCCGCCATGGGCACAATCGCGTCGCGCACCAGGCGACTCTCGGCCTGCCAGACCGCCTCGAAGCCTTTTTGCTCGGCGTACTGGGCATACTTAATGCCGTCCTGCAAGTCATGGGCATCCTGCAAATAGAGGGCCACACGGTTGGGGGTCATAGGTCTCCTCTAGCGGCCAGCGCGCCGCTTTGCGCGGCCCGGTACACGGCCAAGTCTTCGGGCTGATCGACATCTAGCGCCAGCCCGGCCAGGCGGCACACGCGCACCGCGGCCCCGGCGGCCTGCGCCAGCGCCAGGTGCTCACCGAAGCTGCCCACGCCAAAGGCATAAGCCAGCAGACCGGGCGGGCGCACAAACAGCGCGTTGGTGCCGGTCTCGTGCCGGTCGGGCGCGAGCGTGACGGCCGGGCCGGGCCGGTCGGTGGCGATGAGCGCCTGCACATCGGCCACGGTAATCAGCGGCAGGTCGGTCGGCAAGATCAGCACGGCGGCGGCGCGCTCGGCCACAGCCACCTGCGTGGCCCGCGCCAGCGCCCGGTTGAGGTCGGGCGCGCCGGCCTCGGTGACGGTTTGCGCGTTGAGGTCACGCGCCAGCGCCAGCGCGGCCGGGTCGCGGCTGACCACCAGCACTCGGCTGATCTCCGGCACCTGCGCCAGCACGCGCAGCGCGTGGCCCAAAAACTCGCGGCTCAAGCCGGCCCGCGCCTCGGGCGAGAGCACTCCAGCCAAGCGGCTCTTGGAACGCAGAAACGGCTTGACCGGCACAATGGCCCAAAGGGACATGCGCTTAAACCGCCGCCGAGGTCTGCGCCGCGAAGGCGAACACCTAGGCCGCCACCACGCGCTGGACCGCGAAGGCGAGCACCTCACGCGCCAGCCGCGCCCGGTCGGCGTCAGTGCGCATGACTGAATCAGTCACCAGCACGGGCACGCCGAGCGCCGCCACCTGTGACTCCAGCGCGCCGTCGACCGCGTCGAGCACGAAGCCGCTGAGCAGGCCGGCGTAGCCCTGCGCCACCGCCACGGCCGACACGTCTTGCCCCAATTCGGCCAGCATCTTGGCGGCCGGGCCTTTGAGCGCCTGCCCGCCCACAATTGGCGACACCGCAATCACGGCGCGCCCCGCCAGCCGTTCGCGCAACCCCGGCAGCCGCAAGATCGGGCCGATGCTCACAAACGGGTTGGACGGGCAGAAGACCACCACCTCGGCCTCGTCGAGCGCGGCCAGCACGGCGGCCGTGGGCTGGGCCGTGGCCTCGCCCGCGAAGCGAAAGCCGCTGACCCGCGGCGCGCACTGGCGGTGGACGAAGTACTCCTGAAACTCCAACTCGCCTTCGTCGGTCTGCACCATCGTGCGCAGCCGGTCGTCGGTCATGGGCAGCACGGCCGGCCCCACGCCCAGCGCGCGGCACAGCGCCGCCGTCACCTGGGTGAGCGTCTCGCCCGCCGCCAGCCGCCGCCGCCGCTCCATGTGCGTGGCCAGGTCGTGATCGCCTAGCCGGAACCAGGTGGGGCTGCCCAATCGTTCCAGCGCCGCCAGGAAGTTCCAGGTTTCGCCGGCCAGCCCCCAGCCGGTGGCGGGGTTCGCCAGCCCGGCC
>JAYUUW010000010.1:0-12294 GCA_043754665.1 Anaerolineales bacterium
GTCACCGGCGGGCAGTGCAAGCGCAAGGCCGAGGCGGCCGCCCAGGCACATCTCGGCGGCGGCGACGGCCAGGCCGCCCTCGCTCAGGTCGTGGCAGGCGCGCACGAGGCCGGCCTGCATGGCGGCGTGCAAGGCCACATACAAGGCGGGCGCAGTGGCGGGCAAAGCCGGCACCGGCGCGCTGTCGGCCAACGCGGTGAGGGCGGGCAGGCCGATGAGGCCCAGGTGGCTGCCGCCAAACTCGCCCGCCGCCTCGCCGAGGCGGTAGACCACATCGCCGACAGCCTTGAGGTCGGTGGTGACGGCGCGCTGTACGTCCTCGATCTGGCCGAGGGCCGAAATCAGCAGCGTGGGCGGGATGGCGTGGCGCAGACCGTCGGCCCCAACAAACTCGTTGTTAAGCGAGTCCTTGCCCGAGACGAACGGCGCTTGGTAGTGCAGTGCGGCGTCGTAACAGCCTTGCGCGGCGGCGACCAGCGCGCCGAGCGTGGCGGGCCGCAGCGGGTCGCCCCAGCAGAAGTTATCAAGCAGCGCAATGCGGGCCGGGTCCGCGCCCGTGGCGACGGCGTTGCGCACGGCCTCATCCACCACGCTGACGGCCATGCGGTAGGGGTCGCGCTTGCCGTATTCGGGATTGAGGCCGGTCGAGAGCACCAGGCCGCGCATGCCAATGGTGCCAATGGGCCGCAGCACCGTGGCGTCGGACGGGCCGTCGTTCAGCGCGCCGGTGAGCGGCTTGACGACCGTGCCGCCCTGCACCTCGTGATCGTAGCTGCGAATGACATCGGCCTTGGAGGCAATGTTGGGGTGCGCCAGCAACCGGAGCACCACGTCGGCGTAGTCGACCACCGGCGACCGCGCGAATGCGTCCGTTGTGGGGGTGGGCATGACGGCCGTAAGGCGGCGCTGAGGGATGCCGCCATGCAGAAAGGCATTGGTCAGGTCGAGCACCGGGCGCGCGCCAGACTGCACGCGCAGCCGGTCGCCGCCGGTGAACACGCCGATGTCGGTCAGTTCCACAGCGAAGACATCGCACAGGGCTTGCAGCTCGGGCACGGCCGAGGCCGGCACGGCCAGCACCATGCGCTCCTGCGCCTCGGAGAGCCAAATTTCCCACGGGGCCAAGCCGGCGTACTTCAGCCGCACCTGGGCCAGGTCGATGTCGCCGCCGACCTCGCTCGCCATCTCGCCCACGGCTGATGACAGCCCGCCCGCGCCGCAGTCGGTGATGGCGTGATAGAGCCGCGCGTCGCGGGCGCGGGTAATGACCTCGACCAGGCCCTTCTCGGTGATGGGGTCGCCAATCTGCACCGACGCGCCGGCCACCTCGCCGGTTTGCGCGTCCATCGCCATCGAGGAGAAGGTCGCGCCCCGCAGTCCGTCGCGGCCGGTGCGCCCGCCCAGCACGATGATGCGGTCACCGGGTTCGGGCGTGTGGGGGTGGCGGCCGGTGGGCACCAGGCCCACACAGCCGCAGAAGACGAGCGGGTTGGCGGTGTAACCGGGGTCGTACCAAATGGCCCCGCTGACCGTGGGCAGACCAATCTTGTTGCCGTAGTCGCGCACGCCGGCGACCACGCCGGACTTGACGCGGCGGGGCGGCAGCACGCCCTCGGGCAAGGTGGCGGCCAGCGCGGCTTCTTGCGGGCCGAAGCACAGCACATCGGTGGCGGCAATGGGCTTGGCCGAGACGCCGAGCACGTCGCGAATGACTCCGCCGACGCCGGTGTTGGCCCCGCCGAACGGCTCGATGGCCGAGGGGTGATTGTGCGTCTCGACCTTGAAGGCCACATCGAAGTCAGCATCAAACTCAAGAATGCCGGCGTTATCGACAAAGGCCGAGCGCACCCACGGCGCGGCGATGGCGTCGGTGGCGGCGCGAATGTAGGTCTTGAGCAGGCCGTTCACAATCAGCGGCGCGCCGTTGGCCGTGGCGCTGGTGATGTGGGCCTTGAACGTTTTGTGGACGCAGTGCTCGCTCCAAGTTTGGGCGATGGTCTCAAACTCCACATCGGTGGGGTCGCGGCCCTCGGCGCGGAAGTAGGTCTGCACGGCCTGCATCTCCGCCAGGTCGAGCGCGGCGCGGCGGGTGCGCGAGAGCGCCAGCAGTTCAGCGTCGTCTAGCTCGCGCACCGGGATGGCCTCGACGCTATCAGACGAAGCGGCGTCTTCGGGAAAGTGCGGCGTGATCGCGCCCAGGGCGTAGTGCTGGATGACGGGGTTCGCCAGCAGCCGATGCGCCAAGGTGTGCAGGTCCGCTTCGGTGAGAGGGCCGTGCAGCACGAAGCGCTGGCCGGTGGCGGCGCGGGTGACGCCGGTGAGGCCGAGCACGCGCGCGTAGTGGACGATCTGCTCGGCCACCGGGTCGGTGACGCCGGGGCGCAGGGCGGTCTCGACGACCTGGCCGCCATTGGCATTAAACAAAGCGACCCCGTCGCCGCCGACACTCCGCCAGGCGGAGGTTTGGGCTACGGGGTCGCTGAGCAGTTCAGCGGCCAGGCGTTGGCGCTGCTGCGCGCCGAGCGAACCTTCGAGAAAATAGAGCGTGAAACATTCGAGATGGGTGAGCGCGTGCAGGCCGAGGGCGTGGGCGTCGGCCAACAAGCCGGCGGCCTGGGGGTCAACGCTCGCCGACCCGGCGTTGGCGCTCGCCCCCACAATCAAACAGTGAATGGGTAAGGTCATGGTGATGGTCTTCGGGTGACGTCGTACTGCTTAAGGGTAATGGAGACGGGGCCTCGGCGTCAAGCGATTTTGGCAGGGAGTATTACTGATTCCCCGTGGAGGGATATTGTGCAGTCTGTGGCAACGGAAGGGATAGCTAGCAGAGCAGTTTAGGGCTTGTCCAACTTGTCCGCGATCCGTTCGACCGCCTTGACCAGACGCGCCAAGCACACGAGCACGAAGCCAATGACGAGCACATAGAGAAGGGCGGGCACGATGGAAAGAAGGAGTTGCGCGATCGGGGACATAGACGGTGCTCCACAGCCGGAAGCTGGCGGGCCAGCACGGGTTAACCTAAAGTCGTCGCTGAGCGGCTGCGCCCAGCATAGCACACCGTGAACCGGCCACGTGCCGATGCGGGTGTAAGGCAGGGCAAGCGCATCTTAATTCCGCAAGTTGAGCTAGACCCGAAATTAGCTGAAAAACTGGACCTGGCTATGACAACTCGAGACGCGAAGCGTCACCGGCCAAAGGGCAGCGTGAGGGCCACCAACCTGAGGCCGGGTTGCTCAGAAACTTAAGTCGGGAATGATTCCGTCCAAGCGTGCTCTAGCCAAAGCCGAGACGCTGCGCGTCACTGGCCCCGAGGCAGTGGGAGGACGTATGACCTGAGGCCGGGTTGCTCAGAAACTAAAGCGCGGGGAGTTGGTGCTGTCCAAGCGCGCTTGCGCTAAGAGCCGAGATTCCTCACCGGCCCGAGGGGAGCGCAGGGTCCAAGGGCCTGAGGCCCGGTTCGGAATGACAAATCCGGCGGGCAGGTGACGGCGGGCGCCGGTGGAGCCGAGCCCGTTTCTGCCTTTAGGGCTGGCGCCCGCGCCATGGCGTGCGGGCGCTTGACTCAAGGTGAAAATGGATTTACTATACAAACTAGTCTGTGATACAAACCAGAACCGCCATGACAACTTCGGGAGGGCAACATGAATAAAGACCTATTGCAGGAGACCCAGCGGCGCACAATTCAGTACCGCTTCGAGGATGGCATCGTGGAAATAGTGACGGGTGGCATGCTCTTCCTAGCAGGCCTGTACTTCTACATTCAGGCGGTGATGGCCAACACCCCGCTCGCCGATTGGCTCGGCACGGTCTTGGTCTTAGTCATGCTCGGCGGGTGGTCCTTGATGCAGTTTCTCATTCGCTCGCTCAAAGAGCGCATCACCATTGCCCGCACCGGGTTCGTGGCCTATCGCTCGGGCGAAACCAACCGCGGCGTGCTGGTCGTGGCGGCCGTCGGCGTGGCGGTCTTAACGGCCGGCCTATTGGCCTTCTCGCAAGGGGCGGCCCCGACAGAGTGGAGCCTCTTGCCAATCTTTACCGGGGTGGTGATTGCCGCCGTGTTGGGGCTCATTGGCGCCTACACGGCCCTGCCGCGCTTCTACGTGCTCGCCGCGACCAGCATGGGTTTGGGGCTGGCCTTCGCCGCCAGCCGTCTCAGTAACGATCTCGCCACGGCCGCTTACTGTGGCGCGCTAGGGCTGGTGTTCGTAGCGTCGGGCGGCTTCAGCCTGAGTCAATATCTGCGACAGAATCCGGTCCACACCGAAGCCGGTGATGACAAGTAATCGACCCACCCTGGCCGAGTTGGATCGGGTGATCCATGAACCCGCACGGACAATGATCGTCGCCCTGCTATACAATTTGGAAAGCGCTGACTTTCTCTTCTTGCAGCGGGAGGCCGGGCTGACCAAAGGCAATCTGTCGGCGCATCTGACCAAGCTCGAGGCCGCCCAGTACGTCCGAATTGAGAAGACCTTTCGCGGCAAAATCCCCCTGACCCTGTGCTCACTGACCGCCAGCGGGCGGCAAGCCTTCGATGCCTATCGTCAGCAGCTTAAACAATTCATGGACACGGTGGCAGCACCGACGCGACCTGAATGAAGTGAGGCGATGGCAAAGTGGCGGCGGCCAGCGCTAGCCGGGCGACGGCAGTGGTGGCGCGGCGGGCTCACGCTTTGTCGTGCTTGGCGGCGGCCAGCAGCTTCTGAAAGATCGCGTCCACTTCGGGCGGGCTGATGCCGACGAGCGAGATCAGTTTGCGCTCGGAGGACAGGCCGGCCAGGATGTCGATGTGGCGCGCCGGCAGATGCAGCACCTGTGAGAGGAATTCGATGAGGGCTTGATTGGCCGCGCCATCGACCGGCGGGGCGGCCAGGCGAATTTTGATCGTGCCGTCGTCCATCACGCCGGCCACTTCGGTCTTCTTGGCGCGCGGCGACACTTTGACCGTGATGGCGGCGCCGCGCTTAGCGTTGCTGAAGGTGGTCACGGCGCTTCCTTTCGACGAACGAGCGGCGGCGCTAGAACGCGGCTTGAATGATCAGCGCAACCAGCCGGCCCAACAGTTGAATGACGATGAGGGCGATCAACGGTGACAGGTCGAACATGCCCACCGGCGGCAGTATGTTGCGGAACGGCCGCAGAATTGGTTCGGCCAACTGGTTGAGGGTCCGACGCACCGGGTGCCACGGTTCAAGGTTGAGGTAGGAGATGAGCGAATTTGCAATGATCAGCACCGTGACGAGGGTGACGACCAGGTTGACCAGGCCAATCAAGTAACTTTGCACGCCCTGCTCCTTTGAACGCGGCGGGGGCCGGGCCGTCAGCCCCGCTCGCCAAAAATGGCGCGGCCCACACGCACGAGGGTAGCGCCCTCGGCGATGGCCGCCTCGAAATCATCTGACATGCCCATCGACAATTCGGCCCAGGCGGTGGCGGGCCATTCAGCGGCCAGCCGGTCGCGGAGGAGGCGCAGCCGCGCGAAGTACGGGCGCGCGGCGCTGGGCGTGGCCACAATCGGGGCCATGGTCATCAGGCCGCGCACGTCGAGCGCGGGCAGCGCCAACAGTTGCTGTATTTCGGGCCGCAGCGCGTCCCAGTCGGCGGGCGTGGCGGCGCGAAAGCCGCTCTTGGCCGCCTCGCCCGAGACGTTGCACTCCAACAGGATTGCCACACGCCGCCCCGCCTCGACAGCGGCCCGGCTGAGGCGCTCGGCCAGCTTAAGCGTATCCACCGAATGCACCAGCGCAAAATCGGCGGCGGCCACTTCGCGGGCCTTGCGGCTCTGAATGTGGCCGATCATGTGCCAGCGCGCCTCCGAGGCGGACAGCGCACCTTGCTTGGGCAGCGCTTCTTCAAGCCGGTTCTCGCCAAAGTCACGCTGCCCGGCCGCCAGCGCGGCGGCAATGGCCTCCGGCGGGCGGGTTTTGCTGACCGCCACCAGGCGCACCTCAGCCGGGGGCCGGCCGGCAGCTTGCGCCGCGCTGGCAATCCGCTCACGCACGGCGGCCAGGTTGGCGGCCACGGACGGCGCGCGTACGGTCACGGGTTGAGCCCAATCAGCGCGCCGAAGCGGCCGGTGACTGCGCCTTGCGCGCGGTGCGAGAAGAAATCCGCCTGGTGACAGACCGTGCAGGTCTGCGCAATTTCAATATGCTCCACCCCGGCGGCGCGCAGGGCGTGGGCATTGGCCGCCCACAGGTCGAGGTGGTAGCCGCCGTCCACCGGCAGCAGCAGGCCGGCGGCGTCAGCGTCAGGAAAGGCGGCGCGGGTCTGGTCCACCACTTCCGGCCCCACCTGATAGTGGCAGGGGCCGATGGAGGGGCCAATGGCGGCGACCAGATCGCCGGGGCGCGTGCCGTAGGCCTGGGCCATGGCCTGCATGGCAACGGCGGTCGCTTTGAGCAGTGTGCCGCGCCAGCCGGCATGCACCAGGCCAACGGCCGGGCGGCGCGGATCGTAGAGCAGAATGGGAACGCAGTCGGCGAAGCGCAGCAGCAGCGTGACCTCGGGCCGGTCGGTGATGAGCGTGTCGGCCTGGCCCTTGTGGTCGGCCGGCGCGTTGGGCGTATGCGCCACGACGACCGTGGACGAGTGCACCTGCCACAGGTCGGCCACCGACTCGGGCGCCCGGCCGAGGGCCTGAAAGGCGCGCAGCCGGTTGGCGCGCACGTTCTCGCGCGTGTCGCCGGTGCTGACCGATAGGTTCAGGCTGCCGTACGGCGCGGGGCTGACGCCGCCGTGACGCGCAAAGACGCCGTGCGTCACGCGGCCGGCGTCGAACCCCTCGAATTGGTCATAGCGAAGCTCGCCAGATTGCTTGGACTGCATCGGGCGCAGTGTATCACGAAAGGGGCGGCGCACCGGCCGCCGGCCGCACTAGCGCACCTTGACGAAGCTGGGGTCGTACTCGGCGGCCAGCTCGCGCACCACGTTCAGCAGCGTTTGCATGCGGCCGGCGTCGAGCGCCTGCAATTGGCGGATGGACACGCCCACTTCGGCCAACCGCTCTTCCAGCTCAGCCACCTGCTCCACCTGCTTGACGCTGTTGCGGTCATGCTCGCGCCATTGCTCGTCGCGTAGCAGCATGTGGGTGGTCCAGCGCTTCTGGTCGTCGGCCAAGAAGGAGGCCCAGTCTTGCCGGAAGCGCTCTTCCGACAGGCGATGGACTTCGGCCGATTCGATCACACGGCGCTCCACCAGATCCACCATCTGGCGGGCCTCTTCGACGATGCGGCGCATGTCGCGGAAGGCGTCGGCGTACTGGTCGACGCGGCGGGCGTAATCTTCCAGGCTTTTGAGCGAGGCCTCGGTGTGCGATTTGAGGTCGATCCAGGCGCGGTCACGCTCGGTCTGGACGACGGCCTGGGCCTCCAGCCACTGCGACTGGGCGGCCTTGCGCTCGTTCTCGGCCACAAACACCTCGGCCAGGCGGGCGTCGGTGCGGCGCGAGAGGTCGTCCACGATCTCGATCTTGCCGCGGCCTTCCTCAATGCGCTTACGCAGGTCGGCCGTCTCGGATTGCAGCTCGATGATGCGCTTGACGTCCTGGCGGCGGCCCTCGTCCAGCACGGTCACGGCGCGGTTGCGCTCGTCTACGTGCTTGTTGAACTCGCCGACCTTGAGCTGCAGCTCGCCGATCATGCGGTTGACGCGGCTTTCCTCTTCGTGGCGGCCCCCAATGTCGCGCTCCAGCTTGGGCAGCACGTCGAGGCTGCGGCGCAGCTCGGCCAGCGATTTGTTGATGGCGTCGCGCTCGATCTTGCGCAGGCGCTCGCCTTCCTTCTCGGACTCGGTGCGGCGGCGCTCCACCTCGTCGATCTGGCGCGTCATCTCCTTGCGGTAGCCATCGAGCAGCGTGTCGACCTTGACGTTGCGCTGGACGGTGCCGTTGAGAACCGAAAAGTCGGTTTCCAACTGCTGCAGCCGCCGGGCCAGGTTGGAGTTCTCGCCGGTCAGGTTGACCAGGCGCTCCTGGAGCGACGTGATCTCTTGCTTGTCTTTGCGGCGCTCGTCATCCAACCATTGGATCGTCTTCGAGGCCTGTTCGATATCCATAGGTAGCTCCTCAGTAATGGCGGATTATACAACAATGAGCCGGGGCCGCCGCGGGTATAATGCGGCTCCATGACCCGCCCCACCCGCCTCGGGCTAGACGTCCGCCTCACCTACTACACCGGCGGCGGCATTGCCAAGTACATTCGCAACCTGGCCGCCGCGCTGCCGGCGCTGGCCCCCGAACGGGCGCACACCCACTTTTACCGCCGAAAACACGCCGAAACGTTCGCGGCGGGCGCCCGCCGGGTGGATTGCTGGACGCCCGCCCACCACCGGCTGGAGCGCTGGGCGCTGGCCGCCGAGGTGCTGCCGCACCGCCTGGACCTGCTGCACTCGCCAGATTTCATTCCTCCAGCGGCGGGATATCGGCGGTCGGTCATCACCGTGCACGACCTGACCTTTCTGCGCTACCCGGAGTTCCTGACAGCCGAGGCGCGCCGCTACTACAACGGCCAAATCGGCTGGGCGGTGCGGCGGGCGGACGCCATTTCGGCCGATTCGCAGGCCACCAAGGCCGATTTGATGGAATTACTGGCGGTGCCGGAGGACAAGGTGACGGTCATTCCGCTGGGGTTGGACAAAGAGTTTCGGCCGGACGCGCCGGACGGCGCCGACGCCGCCACCCTGGGCCGGCTGGGGCTGACGCGGGGCTATGTGCTGCTCGTAGGCACGTTCGAGCCGCGCAAGAACGTCAAGGGGCTGCTGCGGGCCTACGCCCAGTGGCGCGGGCGGTCGCCGGATGCGCCGCCGCTGGTGCTGGTGGGCCGCGCCGGCTGGCTGTTTGATGAAACGCTCAGCGAGATTGCGAAACTGAAGCTGGAGCCGCATGTGCGCCGGCTGGAGGAACTGCCCGCCGCCGACCTGCCGGCCGTATATCGCGCGGCCGGCGTGCTGGTGCTGCCTTCACATTACGAGGGCTTTGGCTTTCCGGTGCTGGAGGCGATGGGCTGCGGCACCCCGGTGATCTGCGCCGACCGCGCCTCCCTGCCCGAGATTGCCGGGGACGCGGCTGTGCTGGTCGATCCGGACCACCCGGCGGCGCTGGCAGAAGCGCTGGGCCGGGTGCTGGGCGACACGGCGCTGCGGGCCGAACTGACGGTGAAAGGTCTGGCGCGGGCCAAGTTGTACACCTGGGAGCGCACGGCGCGCGAGACGCTGGCGCTCTACGACCGGGTGCTGGCCCAATGAAACTGCTATTTTTGACACCCCAACTGCCTTATCCGCCGCACCAAGGCACGGCTATACGAAATTGGGGGCTGATTCGACACCTGGCGGTGCACCACAGCGTAGCTTTGGCGTGTTTTGGCGACACCAACGCCGCCGTGCCGCCGTCGCTGGCTGAAGTCTGCCAACGAGTGGTCCTGGTGGCTCAGCCCAGGCGGGGCGCGCTGCGGCGGGGGTTGGCCCTGGTACGCGGCACGGCCGATCTGGCCGACCGGCTGTGGTCACCGGCCATGGCGGCGGTTATTGCCGAGCTAGTGCGCGAGTTGGAACCGGACAGCGTGCAGATCGAGGGACTGGAGATGGCCCCTTACCTCGCCGGCGTGCGGGCGGCGGGCGGGCGCGGGCCAGTGGTGTACGACGCGCACAACGCCGAATACGTGCTCCAGCGGCGGGCGTGGGCAAGCGACCGGCGCAATTGGCGACGCTGGCCAGTGGCGGCCTACTCAGCCGTGCAGACGGCGCGGCTGGCCCGCCTGGAAGCGGCCACCGTGCGGGCGGTCGCGGCCGTCACCTGCGTCTCGGCTGAGGACGCGGCGGCACTGCAGGCGCTGGTGCCCGGCCTCGCGCCGACGGTGGTGGCCAACGGCATTGATGTGGACGACTACGCCGAGCCGGCTGAGACGAGCCTGGGCCAACGCCTGGTGTTCACCGGCAAGATGGACTACCGGCCGAACGTGGATGCGGCGGTGTGGTTTGCCGAGGCCGTCTGGCCGCAGGTGCGCGCCGCGCAGCCGGCGGCCGAGTTTCAGATCGTGGGGCAGAGGCCCAGCGCAGCGGTGCAGCGGCTGGCAGACCTGCCCGGCGTTGTGGTGACTGGCGCGGTGCCCGATGTGCGGCCGTACTTGGCAAACGCCACGGTCTACGTTGCGCCGCTGCGCATGGGGGGCGGCACACGCTTCAAGCTGCTGGAGGCGTTTGCGCTGGCGCGGCCGGTGGTCTCCACCCGCCTCGGCGCGGAGGGCTTTGCCGTGGCCGACGGGCGCGAGCTCTTGCTGGCCGACACGGCCGACGACCTGGCCGGCGCGGTGCTGCGGCTGCTGGCCGAACCGGCGTTGGCGGCCCAGATGGGGGCGGCGGCGCGAACTTTTGTGCGGGCGCACTACGATTGGGGGATGATTGTGCCGCGCCTGGAGGCGGTGTACGCCGGGCTGGCGGCTAAGGCGTGATGTGCGACAGGGCGTCGGCGGTGCCGGCCACGGCTGGCAAAATCCACTGCGGAAACAAGCCCAGCACCACCACCACCGCAAAGCCCAGCCCGTAGACCGCAATCCCCAGCGGGCTAAGCGGCTCGGGCGGGGACAACCCTGCGGCGGGCGCGGCATCGGCGGCCACAGTGGGCGCAAGCAGTGCCGCCAGGCCGCGCGCGCAGACCAGCGCAATGCTCACCGTGCCAAACAGCAGGAAGATCGCGGCCGTCGGGTGAATTTGGGCCAGGAGGAACAGCAGCGCCCAGCGCGCCGCAAAACCGGCCGTGAGCGGGAAGCCCGCGATGGAGAGCATCCCCAGCATGACGGCCACCGTCGCCACCGGGTAACGGCGGCCCAAGCCCCGCAGCGCATCGAAGTGGTCGCTGCCGGCGGCGCGCCGCAGCCGGTCGACGCCCGCCGCCCACAGCGGCAGCGCCAGCCCGCGCATGGCCAGGGTGGCCACCGCCGCCTGCACCCCCACTGGCGTACCCAGGCCGATGCCCAGCATCACCGCCCCAATATCAATTAGCATGGCATAGCCCACGGCGCGGCCAAAGTTGCGCTGCCCAAAGGCCAGCAGACCGCCGGCCAGCGCCATGCCGCCGCCCGTGAGCGTGAGCACCCGGTACACCACCGGGTTTTGGTTGAGCCAGGGGTAGGTGCCCAAGAAACTCAACAGCAGGAAGATGACGCCTTGGCGCATGACGCTGAACACAAACGCCGCCGCGTAGGGCGGCGCATGCTCGGCGATGGCCGGGATCCAGCTATGGAACGGCACCACCGACAGCAGGATGGCGAAACCGGCCATCAGCAGCACCGTGGCCTGGGCCGTGAAGGTCGGGTCGCCGGGGCTGGCCTCGGCCGCCTCGAGCAGCCAGCCGGTAAGCAGGATGAAGGGCAGGCTAAGCGTGGTAAAGATCAGGTAGCGCAGCGCGCCGCGCGTGGCCGCGTGGTTGTACGGGGCCACCGTGGAGCTGGCCGCCAGCATGACCACCGCCGCCGCCGCGCCCAACTCCAGAAAGAGCGCGGCAAACAAGAATGGCCGCACAAACAGCGCCGCCGCCAACAGCCCCAGGTTGACCAGCGCCACCGGCAGGAAGGTGGGGTTGGTTTCGCCCAGGCCGGAGACCAGGAAGAGCAGCGCGGCCTGGGCAAAGACAAACGCCAGCGCCAGCCGGTCGCCGCCATCGACGGTAAAACTGCGGCCTAGCACTGTGAACGAGTCGCTGAAGGTCAGACCGCCGGCCCAAGCCACGGCTTGCCCCAGCGGCAGGCCCAGCGCCAACGCCGCCAGCAGCAGCACCGCAGCGGCGGCCAACCCAATGGCCACGGCCTTCGTCCGATGCAGCAGGTAGACGACCGGCGCCATGAGGATCGGCAGGCCGATGAAGAGCAGCGGTGCGGGCATTAGCCGGCCGCCTGCCTGGCTTCACCGGCATGGTGGAGCAGCGCCAGGTAGCTGACCGCCAGGCCGATGGCAAAGTGGACCCCAGCCAGCAGCGCCACCACCGCCAATGACGGCTCCACGGCGGCGTAGAACATCTCAAACCCAATCAGCGTGGTCAGCAGCCCCATGCCGGCGTTCATCGGCTCCTCGGTCAGGCCGAGGTTGAGCAAGCCCAGGCCGAGCATGACGTAACTGGCCGTATTGATCGCCGGCGCTTGATCCAGCCCCGGCAGCACCAACTGCGGCTGCCCAGCCACATAGATAGCGGCGACGCTGACCATGAGGACGGCCAGCACGCGAAAGGGCATGCCGGTGCGCACCTCAAAGCCGAGGCGGCGGCGCGGCGGAAAGGCATCGCCGGCCGGCACCAGGCCCTGCCCG
>JAYUUW010000011.1:0-5368 GCA_043754665.1 Anaerolineales bacterium
CTCACCGCCGTGCAGAGTCGGCGCGAGACGGTGCGCATGCAGGCCGAACTGGCCGCCGCCCACCAAACGGTGGTGCAGCGCCTGAAAGAGCTCGAAACCCTCACCAACATCGGCCGCGAAGTGACCTCGGTGCTCGACCTGGACCAGGTGCTGGCCAAGGTGGTCGAGGCGGCCGTGAACCTCACCGGGGCCGAAGAAGGCTCGCTGCTGCTGCAAGACGACAACACCAACGAGCTGACCATGCGCGCCTCCAAGAACTTCGAGGACAGCTTTGTGCGCACCTTCCGGCTGCGCTCGCAGGACTCGCTGGCGGGCTACGTGGTCCGCACCGGCGAAGCCGTGCTGCTGGACGAGAACTCCCCCCAAAAGATCAAAACCGCCTACTTGGTCCACTCGCTGGTCTACGTGCCGCTGAAGGTGCGCGAGCGCGTCATCGGCGTGCTGGGGGTTGACAACCGGCGCGCCGGGCGGGCCTTCACCCGCCACGACCAGCGCCTGCTGCAAGCCCTGGGCGACTACGCCGTCATCGCCATCGACAACGCCAGCCTGTACGCCCGCACCGAGCGCGAGCGCGCCCAGCTCGAAACGATCCTGCGCGAGACTGAGGACGGCGTGATCGTGGTCGACGCGCAAAACAAGCTGATCCTCATGAACCCCACCGCCCGCACGGCCTTCGGCGTGAACAGCGCCGAGATCGCCGGGCGCGACTTTGCCAGCGTGATCCGCAGCCAGGAAGTGCGCGAGTTGTTCCAGGGCAAGAGCCGCCGCACCGAAGTGACGCTGGACGACGGCCGCGTGTTCAACGCCCACCTGACGCCGATTGCCAACGTGGGCCGGGCGGTGGTGCTGCAAGACATCACCCACCTCAAGAAGCTCGACCGCATCAAGTCGGAATTTGTGACCACCGTGTCGCACGACCTGCGCTCGCCGCTGACCGCCATCCTGGGCTACGTCGAACTCATCAGCCGGGCTGGCCCAATCAACGACCAGCAGGCCGAGTTTATCCGGCGGGTGCAGTACAGCGTGCAGTCCATTACCTCGCTCATCACCGACCTGCTCGACCTGGGCCGGATCGAGGCCGGCTTCGACTCGCAGAAGGAGCCCACCCACCTGGCGCTGGTGGTGCGCTACGCGGTCGATGGGCTGCGGCAGCAGGCCGACGCTAAGCACCAGACGCTGCTGATCAACGTGCCCGAGCAATTGCCGCCGGTGTTCGCCAACCCGCCGCGCGTGCGCCAGATGCTGGCCAACCTGATCGACAACGCCATTAAGTACACGCCCGACGGCGGCCAGGTGACCGTGACCGCCCGCAGCGACGACGGCCTGATCTTTATTACCGTGACCGACAGCGGCATGGGCATTCCCCCGGCCGACCAGCCCTACGTCTACGACAAGTTCTACCGGGCCTCGAACAGCCGCCAGGAATACGCCGGCACCGGGCTGGGGCTGTCGATTGTGAAGTCCATCGTCGACAACCACGACGGCCGCGTGTGGTTCGACTCGCGCTCAGGCGAGGGCACCACCTTTACCATCATGCTGCCGCAGCACATCCCCAACGGGCAGGCCAAGCCAGGGGCCAATTCGAATTAGGGGCCCGCTCCTCCCACGCGCCTCATCAAAAGACGGTTGACCAATGGTCATCCGTTTTTGTTTACGCCAGCACACCTACGGCAGTACATTGAGCGCAATACCAACGGACAGCGTGTGTCAAAACACCCTGCAAATCCTTGTCATTCCGAACCCGCCTCAGGTCGCCAGTCCTGCTATTGCCTCCGCGCGGGTGAGGAATCTCACCTTGAAGACGCCTTGTTCGCCCGCTTCTTCCTATCCAGTTGTCAAACATTGTTCAATCAATGTGAGATTTCTCACCGGCCAAGAGGGAGCGCTAGGCCAAAATACCTGAGGCCGGTTCGAAATGACAATGGTTTTCGTTGTCATTTTGAACACAGCCTGGCGCCGTGCGACGGCCCCCTTCGCTCAAATGGCCACTCGCCGTCGCCCGCCCGCCAGATTTGTCATTCCGAACCCGGCCTCAGGTATTTTGGCCTAGCGCTCCCTCTTGGCCGGTGAGGAATCCGCAACTCGGCTTAACCGCTCGCAAGTTTCTGAGCAATCCGCCTCAGGTCGCCAGTCCAGCATTGCCTCCGCGCGGGTGAGGCGCGAAGCGTCACCTCGCAATCAACTTGATCCCCGTTTCTTCCTATCCAGTTGTCAAACATTGTTCAATCAATGTGAGATTTCTCACCGGCCCTAAGCCAGCGTGCCGCCACGCGCCTGAGGCCGGTTCGAAATGACAATGGTTTTCCTTGTCACCCCAACCCGCCGTGTGGCGCTTGTGTGTCTTTACCTACGGCAGCACGCTGAACGTGATGGCCGCGCTGGTCAGCGTTTCGCCGCTCGTCAGGCGCGCCTCGGCGGTAAGCGTGTGCGGCCCGGGCTCCAGCGCCCACCACCACTCGAACGGCGCGGCGGTGGCCGTGCCCAGCGGCTGGCCGTCGAGCCGGTAGGTCACCGAACGCAGCGGCCCGGCCGCCGCCACCCGAAACGGAATCTGCTGGCTGGCGCGCGGCAGGCGCGGCGAGATTTGAAAAATGGTGTTGGGGTCGGGCGCAATCAGTTGCAGCGCGGCCGTGGGCGACTGCGCCCCGGCCACCACCGTCGTCGGCGGCTGCGGCCAGCCATTCTGGCGCGCCCACTCCTGGGCCTGCGGCGGCAGCACCAGGTACACCCGCGTGGTCACCGCCTCCGGCGGCGTGTCAGCATCCGCCAGGCCGCCGGTGCGCGTGTCGATCTCGAACGCCTGGTACAGCGCATCCGGCTGGGTGGGCGCGGTGCCGTCCAAGAACCACTCAGTGCTGGTGCGCGGGCAGATGGGCGTGGGCAGGCGGCCGGAGGGCACGCACACCTCCGCCCGCACCAGCCCATCCGGCGGCGTGAAGGCGGTCTCCGGCTTGCCCGACAGCGCCGCGCGCATGAAGTCGTGCCAGATCGGCCCCGCGCCGGCCACCCCGCTGAGGTTGAGCATGGGCGTGTTGTTGGCGTTGCCCACCCACACCCCCACCACCAGCTCGGGCGTGTAGCCCATGGTCCAATTGTCGCGGTAGTCGGTGGTGGTGCCGGGCTTCACCGCCGCCGGCCGGCCGATTTGCAGCACGCTGTTGAAGCCAAAGGTGGGCGCGCGGGCGGTGTTGTCCGACAGGATGTCGCTGATGAGGTAGGCCACACGCGCATCGAGCACGCGGGCGGCGGCCGGCGGGCGCCACTGGTCGAGCACCGCGCCGTCGGCCCGCTCCACACGCAGGATGGCGGTCGGCTCGACGCTCAGGCCGCCGTTGGCAAACACGCCGAAGGCCGCCGTCAGGTCGAGCAGGCGCACCTCCCCGCCGCCCAACGTGAGCGAGAGGTCGAAGCGCTCCGGGTCGGTGAGCGTGGTCAGCCCCATGCGCCCGGCCAGCCCCAGCAGCGTGGGCAGGCCAATGTGGTCCAGCGTGAGCACGGCCGGCAAATTCAGGCTGCCGGCCAGCGCGGCGCGGACCGACACCGGGCCGTGGTAGGCGCGGTCGTAGTTCTGCGGCACGTACGAGAAGCCCTCTTTGGTGACGAAGGCCGTGCGCACATCCAGCAGCATGGTGGCCGCCGTCCACGGGCACGTGCCCGGCGTGGCCCCGGCGCAGTATTCCAGCGAGAAGGCGGCGGCATAGGTCAGCGGCTTAATGGCGCTGCCCGGCTGGCGCGGCGCGAGCGCCAGGTTGACCGCGCCGGCAATCTCTTCATTAAAATAGTCGGGCGAGCCGAGCATGGCCAGAATCTGGCCGGTGTGCGGGTCGAGCGCCACCAGGGCGGCATCGGTGGCGTTGGTGGGCGGGCCGTCGCCGCTCGCCAGGTCGGCCAGGCGGCGCTGGGCGATGGCCTGAGCCGTGCGCGTCAGGTCGAGGTCGAGCGTGGTCCACACCGTCAGGCCGGAGTAGAGCATCTCCGGGCCGTAGCGGCGCTCCAGCACGTTCCACACATAGAACACAAAATGTGGCGCTTCGATAGGAAAGGCCGCCGCGCTCCATTGCAGCGTTTCGGCCCGCGCCAACTGGGCAGCCTCCTCGGTGAGGTAGCCCTGTTTGACCATCAACGCGACCACCACTGCCTGGCGCTCGGCGGCGGCCTCGGGGTAGAGCAGCGGGTCGTAGTTGGAGGGCGCTTGCGGCAGCCCGGCCAGCAGCGCACTCTCGGCCAGGTCGAGGTCGCTCACCGACTTGCCGAAGTAAGTGCGCGCCGCCGCCTCCACGCCATAGGCCAGGTGGCCGTAATAGGTCTGGTTGAGGTAGAGCGCCAGGATGTCGTCTTTGCTATAGGCCCGCGCCAGCCGCCAGGCCAGCAGCGACTCGCGCAGCTTGCGGGTGAGCGTGCGCTGGGCGCGCTCCTGCGGGTCGAGCAGCATGTTGCGCGCCACCTGCTGGGTGATGGTGCTGCCCCCGGCCAGCACCTCGCCGCCGGTCAGGTTGATCCACACCGCGCGCACAATGCCCACCACATCGACGCCGGGGTTGCTGTAGAAGCTGGCGTCTTCGGTGGCGATAGTGGCCTGCTGCAAGGCCAAGGGGATGGCGGCCAGCGGCACGGTGGTGTGATGCACGCCGGCCGGGTCGGTGATCTCATACAACAGCCGGCCGTCGCGCGCCAGCAGCCGGGTGGAGGGCACGGTCAGGTTCTCGGTCAGGCGGTCGAGCGAGGGCAGGTCGACCGCCAGCCACTGGTAGGCGGCCACCCCGGCCACGAGCAGCAGCCCGGCGGCGAGAGCGGCCAGGCGCAGCAGGGTCGAGCGGCGGAGGGCAAAGCGGCGGCGCGGCATCGGTCAAAATTCTAACACGCTGTCTATAACGCCGGCGGCCGGCGCGGCGTTGACCGACCAGCCCTTTTTGCCTGTCATTTCGAAGCCTGCATGGCGCTGCGCCCCAGCCCCCTTAGCTCAAACGCCCGCCCGCCGTCACCCGCCCGCCTGATTTGTCATTTCGAAGCCCCCCTCAGGGCATTGGACCACTCGTAACCTTGTGGGGGGTGAGAAATCTCGGGTTGTCACAGCCAGGTCAAGTTTATGAGCAACTTTCGGGCTTTTCTCAACGAACGGAATTAGGGCGCGCTTGCCCTGCCGGCGCGGCGTTCCGCCCAGGGCAGACGGGTATAATCAGCCCGCTATGGAACACTTAATCGCCGGGGCGCGCCGCCTGCTGGGGCTGGAATTTACGCCCGCGCAGCTGGCCGCCTTTCAGACCTACGCCGACGAATTGCGCGCCTGGAACGAGCGTTTCAACCTGACCGCCATCATCGACCCGGAGGGCATTCAGATGAAGCACTTTCTGGATTCGCTCTCGCTGCT
>JAYUUW010000012.1:0-9398 GCA_043754665.1 Anaerolineales bacterium
GAAGGCCTGGGTGGTGCTCAAGGCGGGCGAAGAAGCCACCGCCGAGGAGATCAAGGCCTGGTGCGCCGACAAGCTGCCCAAGTACGCGGTGCCAACCGAAATTGAGTTCCGGCCGGAGCTGCCGAAGACGACGGTGGGCAAGGTGCTGCGCCGCGAGCTGGTGCGCGAGCACAAGGAAAAGGCGGCGGCGGCGAAGAAATAGAGGTCGGAGGTCAGAAGTCGGAGGGGAGCGATAGCAGCAGGGCAGTGAAACGATAGGGCGCTGGGCCGGGGGATGGCTCAGCGCTCTTTTAGTTCCTGGGCGATGAGATCGGCCGGGGTCATTTTGTAACCGCATTGGGGGCAGAGGTAGGCCGGGGTGATGGTGTAGCGGCCTTGGTAATGCTTCCGCACGTTGCGGACCTTCCAGGTGTCGGGGTCAAACACCGTCTTGCAGCGCGGGCAGGCGGCAGCGGCATTGGCCTGGCGCCGGCGCCGCCAGATGAAGAGGAGCAGGCTGCCGATGACGAGAACGGCCAGCGCGAGGATGAGCCAGGGGGAGAGGGCCATACGGATGACGACCGAATGCTAACTGCGCGCAGGTGGCCAGCCCCTACCACGGCCGCGGCGGCTGGGCCAGCAGAAAGCGGCGGGTGAAGCGGCGGCTGGGAAAGTCATAGCGGAGGCGGTAGCGGCCATAGGGGCAATCCGGCGCTTCCAGCGAGTACTCAATGTCAAACGTCTGAAAGGTGCGCGCGACCTTGTCGAATTGGATCACAAACTCTTTGGCCTCGCTGGGCCCGAACAGCACCTGGTGGTCTTTGCCTGGCCCGAACATGGTCTGCTTGCGCTGGACATCCAGCACGCTGTGGTTCGAAAGGCGCAGGCTGGTGTCGCGCTCGAATTCGCGCTCCAGTTCGCAGTTCAGGTAGACCGTGTGCGAAATGGGAATGGCGACCAGCAAGCTGAACGGGTTGCGGTTCTGGAGGGCAAACCGAATTGTCAGGCCAAAGTTAGGATCCTCGGCCGACTGGGACACGGCCAGCAGCGTTGTTTCAAATGGGGTGCTGTCGCCGCCGATGGGCGTGACGAAACTGCCGGCCCCCAACCCGCGCGGCGTGGTCGGCAGAAACGTCGGCGAGGCGTTGTCTGCGCCGGCCGGGGCGTCGGCCGATGCGCGCGAGGCCCGCGGGGCCGCCGGTTTGCCCGGCGTCGTCGGCCGGCCCGGGCCAGTGCGCCGAATAATGAACACGGCCAGCGCCCCGCCGACCACCAGGACGACGAGCCCAACAACGACAATCCCTACAAGCAACTCAATCGGCATACGCTATTTAGCCCCCTTGCCCCTCACCGCACCCGCCGCCGCCACTCGTCCTTGAGGCCGAGGTTGGTCAGGCTCTCGCCCGACTTGAGCGCCAAAAAGTCGGTCAGCAGGCGGTTGAACTTGGCCGCCTCGTCGAGCATCGGAAAGTGGCGCGACTCCTCCAGCCCCAGGCTGTGCAGGTTGCCGGTCAGCCCCTCCAGCGCGGTCTCTTCCGGCGCGGCGATCATCGGGTCCTTGTCGCCATAGACCAGCAGCACCGAGGGGCGCAGGTCGTTCAATTCGCCACGCTGGTCCTTTTCCATCACCGCCCGCACGCTCTGCTCCACGGCCGCCGGGTCGGCTTTGGCCGCCTCGCGACTGATCGGGTCCACGGCCGGCCCTTTGCCCAACAGCCACTCGATCAGGCTGGGCGGGGTGCCATTTTGCAGGCGGGCGCTCACCGCCGCGCCGGTCAGCGGCAGGCACACGCCCATGGCGCGGTCGGCCAACTCGGGATACTTGCGGGCGAAGCGCAGCAGCACCGCGCCGCCCAGCCCGTGCCCCACAAAGGCGGCCTTCAAAATGCCCAGCTTCTCCATAAAGTGCGCCAACAAATCGGCCTGGCCGTCGAGCGTGTAGCGGGCTGGCACCTTGGCGGTGTCGCCGAAGCCCCACAGGTCGAGGGCATAGGCGCGGTATTCGGCGCTGGCCACCTGCATGGTCGGAATCCAGTAGCGCCACGAGCCGAGCCAGCCGTGCACGAAGATCAGCGGCCGGCCCCGGCCGAGGACTTCGTAATGCACCAGCTCGTCGTCGATGATTAACGCACTCACAGGTAGGCTCAGGCGGGCAGGGGGCGACCTAGGCGGCGGGGGCCGGCTTGGTCTTCTCCAGAATCTCGGCCACCTTGCGCGTGAGCTGGTCGGGGGCAAAGGGTTTGAGCAAGTAGGCGTCGCCGCCGGCATCCAGGCCGGACTGCACTTCGGCCTCCTGGCCCTTGGCCGAGAGGAACACCACCGGAATGTGCGCGGTGGTGGGGTCGGCCTTAATCAGGCGGCAAGCCTCGTAGCCGGTCATCTTGGGCATGCGCACGTCGGTCAGCACCAACGCCGGCAATTCTTTCGCCGTCAGCGTCACCGCCTCTTCGCCGTTGTTGGCCGTCAGCACTTCATAACCGGCAAACTTCAGCGTAAAGGCGATCAGGTCTCGAATGTCGCGCTCGTCTTCAGCCACTAGAATTTTTGTCATAGCGTGTCCCCAACGATACAGCGTTAGCGCTCAGTGCGGCCCGCTCACGGGCAGGCTCAGGGCAAAGGTGCTGCCCTGCCCGGCCGCCGAGTGCGCCAGCCACAGCCGGCCGCTGTGCATCTCGATCAACTGGCGGGCAATCGCCAGGCCCAGGCCGGTGCCGGCGCTGGCCAGCACCAAAGCGTCTTCGCCGCGATAGAAGCGGTCAAACAGGCGGGGCTGGTCTTCCGGCGCCACGCCGATGCCGGTGTCACTGACCTCGACCACCACCTCGTTCTTCACCGGGTCGTGCGTGGCGCGCAGGGTGATGCGCCCGCCGGGGTGGCTGTAGTTGAACGCGTTGTCGCTCAGGTTCATGATGACCTGAGTAATGCGTTCGCGGTCGGCCCACACTTGCGGCAGGCCGGGCGCGGTGTCGGCCACTAGTTCCATCGGCTTCTGGTCGTCTTCAATCCGGCCTTGCAGCGTCAGCAGCACATCCTGCATCACATCGCTAATCGAGGTCGGCCGCATGGTGAGCTGCACCCGGCCGCTCTCGATGCGCGAGATGTCGAGCAGGTCGTTCACCAGCAGGCTCAGCCGGTCGGCGTTGCCCTTAATCACGTCCAAGAAGCGCGTCTGGTCGGCTTGCAGCGGCCCGGCCGCGCCCATCAGCAACAGGTCGGCGTAGCCCTTGATGGAGGTCATGGGCGTGCGCAGCTCGTGGCTCACGTTGGTCACAAACTCGCTCTTCAGCCGGTCGACTTCCACTTCGCGGGTGATATCGCGGATGACCGACACCGAGCCGAGATACTCTTCGTTGGCAATCACCGGCGCGAGGTGGACCGAGATGACCTTCTGGTTGTCAAGCGTCAGGCGCTGGTCGACGAAGTCGCCGGGGGCGTAGCTGTTGGGGTTGCGGCCCCAGCGGTCTACCGCCTCGGTGCCCGCGCCGCCCGCGCTGCCGTAGATGCCCACAAACTCGGACAGCGGCCGGCCGACCACGGCCTGGCGCTCCAGCCCCAAGATGCGCTCGCAGGCCACGTTGAACAAGATCACCGCGCCGTCGGCATCGGCCACCAGCACGCCGTCGGCGATGCCTTCGAGGATGGCGCGGCTCTTAGTGGCCTCCACCTGCTGGCCGCGCAGCATGCCGCCCAGGCGCTCGGCCTGGTCGCGGATCAGGCGGTAGAGCTCGGCGTTGTTGATGGCCGCGCCCACCTGGTTGGCCGCCGCCGACACCAGCCGCAATTGCGCCTCGTCGAAGGCGTTGAGCGCCGGGCTGTAGAGGATCATGACGCCCAGCGAGTCTTCATTCGCCATCAGCGGCACCACCAGAGCGCTGCGCTGCTCGCCGCCCAGGTCGGGCTGAGGCGTCCAGCGCGGGTCGAGCGCCAGGTCGGGGATGACGGCCCCCTGCCGAGTCTTGAGCGCCCAGCCCACCAGCCCCTCGGTGCGGCGGAAGGACGCGGGCTGGCCGCCGGGGGCCAGGGGCGTGGCGCGGCCGAGGGCGGCCCGGTAAATAAGCTGCTCGGTTTCCAAATCAACGAGGAAGATCGAGCCGCGGTCGGCCTTGATCGACTCGGTGACGAGCTGCAAGGCGCGGCTCAGCACGCGGTCGAGGTCCAGGCTGGAGGACAATTCGGTGGTCACTTGCAGCAGGATTTCCACGCGCTCGCGTTCGCGCTGCAGCTCGGCCGTGCGCACGGCCACGCGCGCTTCCAACTCGTCAGCGAAGCGGGCGTTGTCCACCGCGCCCGCGATCTGCCCGGCGATGGTTTCGGCCAGCGACACTTCGGCCGGGGTAAACACCCGGTCGGGCTGGTCGGTGTCGAGGCCGATGGTGCCGATCACCTCGCCGCGCGTCAGCAGCGGGATGATGAGCAGGCAGTGCGTGTTGCGTTCGCGCAGCATGGCATGGATCGGCTCGGTCAGCGGATGCTCGAAGGCGCGCGGCAGCACCAGCGACTGCCCGGTCTCGATCACCTGCACCGACGAGGGGTTGCCCTCCAGTGGGATGATGATGCCCGTGGCGTCGGGGTCGGTGGGCGCGGCCGAGTAGTCGGCCACCACGGTCAAATGGGTGCGCTCTGGGTTGAGCAGCGCAATGCCGCTGTTGCGCGCCCCGAAGATTTGCACCATCTCGCGCGCGGTGGCCCGCAGCATGGTCTCCAGATCGAGCAGCGTGGTGACGGTGGTGGTCACGCGGTTAATCACTTCGAGTTCGTCGTTGCGGCGCAAGAGCGTGCTTTCGGCGCGGGTGCGTTCGGCCAGCGCCGCCTGCGTCTGCGCGAACAGGCGAGCGTTCTGCACGGCGGCGGCGGCCTGGTTGGCGAGCGTTTGGGCCAGCTCCACCTCGCCGCTGGAGAAGCGCCGCGTGTTGGCGGTCTCTTCCAGTTGCAGCGCGGCCACGGCTTGCCCGCCGCTGACCAGCGGCACTACCAACACCGAGCGCACGCCGCGCGCTTGCAGACCCTCGGCGCGGCCAGCGTCGGCGGCCACCAAGGAGTCGCGCAGCACATCTTCCACCGCTAGCGGCATGAGCGTTTCGGCCATGCGCGCCAGCACCAGCCCGGCGGGGGCCAGGCCCGGCTGGCCGGCCGGGTATTGGGCGGCCACCTGGGGCGGCGCGTCTGGGCTGAGCGTGACGATCAGGCCGCGCGCCACGCCCAGCGCGCCCACAATTTCGCTCAGCACGCTGGCGTAAATCTCGTCCTCTTGCAGCGTGCCGCTCAACTGGGCCGAGGCCCGGTTCAGCAGCGCCAGCCGCTGTGAGCGCTCGTCGAGCTGCTGGGTGCGCTGCTCGCTCTCTTCAAACAGGCGGGCGTTTTCGAGCGCCACTGCCACCTGGCTGGCAAAGGCCATGAGCACCTGGGCGGCCTGCGGCGGGTAGTAGCGGGCTTCGAGCTTGTCGAGCGCCAGCACGCCCAGGATGCGGCCCTTGCTGACCAGCGGCGCGCCCAGCCAGCTTTGCGTAGGCTGGAACTCCCCGGCGGCGAAGCGTGGGTCTTGCCGCACCTCGGGCACCAAGATCGGCGCTTGGGTGCGGTCCATCTCGGCAAATAGGGCGCTGTCGCTGATCTCCACCCGCAGGTCGAGGCGTTCGGCGTCGTTCTCAAAGCCCTGGGCCGCCACGATCCGCAGTTGGTCGCCGTCGCGCAGCCAAACCGTCACGCTGTCGTAGTCCACCACCCGGCGCAGGGCGCGCGGGGCCAGCACGGCCTGCACCACATCGGTGATGCTCAGCGCGGCGGTGATGCTCTGGGCCACTTCGGCCAGCGCGGCCAGTTGCGCGGCGCGCTGCTGAATGTCGGCTTCCAGCCGCGCGCTTTCGAGCAGCGCGCCGAGCTGATTGGCGAGGATGGTGTACACATCTAGGTCTTCTGGCTCGAACGGGCTTGGCGCATTGGCGGCGTGGTGTGCGCCCACGAAGATCGCGCCGGCCGCCTGGCCCTGGCTGACAATCGGCACGCTGACGAACGAGGTCACTTCCAGCGCCATGACAAACGGGTTGAGCGCCCAGTCGGTCTCGGTGCTGTTGAGCAGTATGATCGGCCCGTCGCCGGCCAACGCCTGGCGCAGCGGGTTGTGGCCGCCGAGCAGGGGCGAGAACTCAATGTGCGGCCGAATTTGGCCGGCCCGCCCGGCGATCTCCAGCGGCATCGTGGCGGCGGTGTTGCGTGACCCCAGCGCCAGGCTGCCGCGCAGCGCAATCACCGCCACATCGGGGCCGGTCATTTCGGCCAGCAGCGACTCGGCCACGGTCTGCCACAGGTGGCCCCGGTGGGCGGGGGCGCTGGCTGCTTCGACCACGTGGTGCAAGGCCAGCAACTGCCCGGCGCGCCGCTCGGCCGCGGTGTACAGGCGGGCATTCTCAATCGCCTGCGCGGCCTGGTTGGCGAAAATCTCGATGATCTCAATGGTGTTGCGGTCGGGCCGGCGGCCGTCGCGCGGGTCGTCCACGGTCAGCAGGCCGACTGGCTCCTGGCGCGAGCCATACAGCGGCACCAGGTGCATATCGTCGGGGTGCCACGACTCGGGGCCGCTGAGTCCCGGCCCGGTCTGCCGCACCAGCACGGCGTCGAGAGCGCTGGTCAGCGCCGCCGCCCGCTCGTGCGGCAGCAGGTACGACTGGCTGATTTGGAACTCCGGGCGCAGCAGCCGGGCCACGTCGTCCCACGGCACCTGCACCTGGCTGATGGTCTCGAACGTCGCCAGCGGCAGCCCGGCCACGGCGGTGCGGATGAGGCGGCGCGACTTGCTGTCGAGCCGGCTGATGAGGACGACGTTGAAGCCCACGGCCTCCTGCAAACCGAAGGCAATGGCCTCCAAGTTGGCGGCCAGCGGCAGGTCCGAGCGCACACTGCGCGAGACTTCGAACAACTGCCCGAGTTGGTCGGCGCGGCGGCGCAGCAGATCGGCGCGGCGCAGCTGCTCGCCGTAGCGGCGGGTGTTCTCCACCGCGATGGCGGTCTGCCCGGCCAGCGCCAGCGCGGCCTCTTCGGCCGCGTCGTCAAAGCCCTCCGGCGCGTGCTGGTGCAGGTGCATGAGCCCGACCACCTGGCCCTGCGCCAAGATCGGCACCACCAGTGCGGCCTGCACCCCGGCGTGCGCCGCCAGCGGCGAGTCCGGGGCCAGCCCAGCCACGCGCCGCTTGGGGGCCGTGCCGAGCGCCACTTCCGTCTCCAGCGCGGTCAGGGTGTGGCCCAGCGCGTCGTCGCCCAGCCGCAGCACCACCGTGCCGGGCGCGGCCTCAGGGTCGAACAGCACCAGCGTGCCGCAGTCGGCGCGCGTGGCGTGGACGACTTCATCGTGCACCAACCGCAAGATGCGGTCGAGCTCCAACGTTTGGTTCAGCTCGCGGCTGACGCGCGTGAGCGCGGTGAGTTGATCGACGCGCCGCTGCAGGTTCTGGTCGGTGGCGGCGTACAGCCGGGCGCGGTCGATGGCCGAGGCCAACTGCGCGGCGATGGTCGACAGCAGGCGCAAATCAACGCGGCTGAAGGCGTGCTCGCGCCGCGCCACCACGATCATCTCGCCGATGCTGCGGTCACTGACGATCAGCGGCACATCGAGCGCGCTGTTGACCTGAAAGTGATCGACCAACTGCCGGTAATAGCCGACGATGCGGCGGTCGTGCAGGGCGCGCCCGGCAATGAAGGGCCGGCGCGTGCGCGTGATAGAGACGGCAAAGAGCGGGTCGTCGGTGCGCTGCCGCACGGCCAGCGCCTCATCGGGGTCGCCGCCGTACACGGAGGCCGGGTGCGGCACCAACTCGCCGCGCGCCTCGTCGAGCAGGGCGATCATGCCATACTCAAAGCCCAGCAGGCTCGCGGCCTGGCGCATGGCCACGCGCAGGGCGGTGTCGAGGTCGGCGGTCGAGGCGGTGGCGGCGGCAATGGCGCGCAGCCCGTCGGCCTGTTCGGCGCGCACCTGGGCCTCGCGCACCAGCCGGGCGTTGTCGAGCACGGCGGCGGCCTGCACGGCGAACAAGCGCAGCAGCCGCACATCGTCGGGGCTGAAGCCGGGCTGGCCGAGCTTGTTGGAAATTTGCACCAGGCCGAAGCGGCGGGCGGGCGTGCCGATGGGCATGAGCACGGTGTTGCGCGCGCCGGTCATCACGGCGAACTCGCGCAGGCCCAGCGCGTCGATCAGGGCCGAGCCGGGCACATCGGCGCAGACCCACTCCGCGCCCTGCTCCCAAAAAGTATCGGCGGCGCTGCCGGCCAACAGCGGCACGCGGTAGACCTCGGCCACGACGTCGGGCATGCCGTAGAACGGCGGCTGGCCGACCAGGGCGTTGGCCTCCTGGTTGTAGACCATGAAGCCGACCTGTTCCACGTTCAAGTAGCGGGCAATGTCGCCGCCCAGCAGCCGGTACAGGTCGCGCGGGTCGGCGGTAGCCTCGAGCGCGCGGGTGACCTCAGCCAGGCCGGATAGCTCGGTCAGGCGGCGCTGCTGGTCGGCGAAGCGCTGGGCATGGCGGATGGCGGTGGCGGTCTGCTCGGCGATCAGGCTCAGGAACAGTTCGTCGTTGGCGTTGAACGCGCCGGGGCGGTAGCTGGCGAGTTCCAGCGTGCCCACGAAGTCTTCGCCGTCGAGCAGCGGCACGCCCAAGAACGAGCTAAAAGGGAAGTCCACGCCGAACAGCTTGGGGCGCACAGCGGTGTGGGCGACCACATCGTCCACCCGGAGCGGCTGGCGGTGTGTGGCGATCCAGCCGGAGTAGCCTTCGCTGAGGGTGTAGTGGTTGCCCACCAGTGCCAGGTCGCGCACGTAGTCGCGGTCGCCGCTGTGGCGGGCGGGGCGCAGCACCTGGGCCGCCGCGTCCCACAGGTTGAGCTCGGCCAGGCTAAAGCGAAAGGCGCGCCCGAGGTTGGCGAGCACGGCCTCGTAGGTTTCGGCCGGGTCGAGGCTGGCGCTGACCGCGTGGCTGATATCGGCCACCACCCGCAGGGCCTGCACGTTCGGCTCGTCGCCGCCGCCGATGAGGGCCTGCCCGCCGGCCTGGCGCAGCAGCACCACAAAGCGCTCGCCGCCGCCCGGCAGGGCCACGCGGTGCGAGGTGGCCTCGACCGCCTGGTCGCCCACGCTCACCTGGGTTTGGCCCTCGGCCGCGAACAGTTCGAGCAGGTTATCGGCGGGGTGGGCGCTGCGCAGCAGGCGGCCCAGGGTGGGGGTCTCGCCGTTCAGGCCGAACAGCAGGCGGGCGCGAGCGTTGGCAAATTCCACCTTGCCGCCGCGCTCGGCCACCACCACGCCCGCGTCGCCGGCGGCGGGGGCGGCGCTTGCGGCCACCGGCAGCGGCAGGTGCTCAATGGGGCGGGGGGCGCGCCGCTGATACCAACGCAGAAGCAGGCCCACCACGCCCAGGAGCGCGGCGGCCACG
>JAYUUW010000013.1:0-3225 GCA_043754665.1 Anaerolineales bacterium
GACCGCCAACGATATGACCCTGCCCTACCAGGGCCTCGCGCCCCTGCTCCAGGCGGCGGATATTACTATTGGCAGCCTCGACGGCTCACTCTCCGACTATACCGAGCCGGCCCCGTGCGACGAGTCGTACCGCAACCTGATGGGGCCGTCGGAGATGGCGGATGGCATGGCCTTCGCCGGCTACGATGTAATCACGGTGGCCACCAACCACGCCAAGGACTGCGGCATCGTGCGCGGCTGCGTCAACGATGCCTTTCTCGACACGCTTGACAACCTGCGGGCGCGCGGCATTGCCCCGGCCGGTGGCGGCCTGAACCTGGCTGAGGCCATGACGCCTGCTATCATCACCGTGCAGGGGGTGCGCTTTGCTTTCCTGGGGGTCACAGCCGTCAATGCGCCATTGTGGGCCACGGCCGACTCGCCCGGCGTCGGCCCGTTCAAGACCGAGGTGTACGTGGAGGCCATCCAGGCGGCGCGGGCAGTGGCCGATGTCGTCATCATCCTGCCGCACTGGGGCCGCGAGTTCTCCGGCCAGATTTCGTACACCCAGCGCCAGGGCGCGCAGGCCATGGTCGACGCCGGGGCCACGCTGGTCATCGGCAACCACC
The DNA here is from genome assembly GCA_043754665.1 of Anaerolineales bacterium. Classification (GTDB taxonomy): domain Bacteria; phylum Chloroflexota; class Anaerolineae; order Anaerolineales; family UBA6663; genus JADZEK01. The sequence goes on from JAYUUW010000013.1 coordinate 609, forward strand.
CGCACCATGTGCAGGGAGTTGAGATCTTCCCCAACGGCGCAGTGGCGGCTTACTCGCTCGGCAACTTCGTGTTCGACATGCAGTGGTCCGACGGCACGCTGTACACCGTGCAGGGGATCATGGTCCGCGCCCGCTTTCACGGCGCAGAGCTCGTCGAGGTGTCGCTGCTGCCCATTCACATCTACGACAACTTTCAGCCGCGCCTGGCCGACGCCGACGAAGCCGCCCAAATTCTGGCCGAAGTGGCGGCTTCGATGGCGGGCGCGCCGCCGCCGTAGGGGTCTGGCAGACAACAAAGCGGGCCGGCCCAGTGATCGGGCTGGCCCGCTTATTAGTTCGGGAAAACGGGGGCGTTAGTTCAGCCGCGCCAGTTCGGCCAGCATCAGGTCGCGGCCCTTGCGCACCGTCTCGGTGTCGGCGGCGTGCGGGGCGCGCGCCAGATACTCGTTGAGCAGCCGCGACGCCTGGCGATAAGCGCCTTCGCGGTAGTGCAGCACACCCAGGTCGCGCACATGGCCGGGCACCTCGGGCTGCAAGGCGATCAGCCGCTCCAGCAGCGCAATCGCCAGCGGCCAATCTTCCACCGAGATGTAAAAGCTGCGCAGGTTGTTCAGCATCCGCGCCACGATCTCGCGCGGCGGCGTGGGGGCCAGCCAGGCCGGGTCGAACACGCCTTGGAAGCCGGCGACCGAGCGGACCAGTTCGCGGCAGTCGTCCACGGTCAGCACGCGCCCGCCGTGGAACGGGTCGAGGTACTGCGGCCCGTCATCGCCGGTGACGCTGACGATGAAGTGCCCCGGCAAGCCCACGCCCGCCACCGGCAGCCGCAAGCGCTGGCCGACCTCCAAGAAGATCACCGATAGGCTGATGGGAAGGCCCAGCCGCCGTTCCAGCACCTGATTGAGATACGAATTGCGCGGGTCGGCGTAGTCGGCCGCGTTCCCGCGCAGACCATAGGTCTGAAACAAGAACGCGGCCAACGCCAACCCGCGCTCTAGCGGAGGGCTGTACCCGGCGAGGGCGGCGTTGGCCGCCAGCGCCAGGTCTTCGATTTGGACAACGTAGTCTGACGGCCGCAGGGTTGGGTAGGCGCATTCGCGGGCCAGCAGCAGCCCCGCGCGCAGCGGCGACAGGTCGTCGCCGGCCGCCGCTACCTCTGCCGCAAACGTCGTCTCGTCGAGCGCCGCCATCCCACCAACCGCCGTGCTAGGCCGCTACGGGGTCGCCGAGGGCGGCGGCGGCAGCGTGGGCGCCAGGGTGGCGGTGGCGGCCGGCGGCGCGGTGACCGGCGGCGTGCTGGTGCCGGTGGCCGTGGGCGTGGGGGTGGCGAGGTTCGCGCGCACCTCCAACACCTGGCCGATTTGAATGCTCAGCGGGTCGGTGATGTCATTGCGCTCGGCGATATCGGTGCCGGTGCTGTTGAACTTGGCCGCGATCTCGTCCAGGGTCTCACCGCAGCCGACGACGTACGAGAAGACCGTGCCGCGCGGCACATCGGTTGGCAGCGGCGTGGCGGTGGGGATGACCACATCCGCCGGCGGGATGATGAGCGTCTGGCCGACCGACAAGACGGACGGGTCGGTGATGGCGTTGACGGCCATGATGTTGCAGACATTGGCCTTGAACAGCTCGGCAATGCTGAACAGCGTTTCGCCATCGGTCACGACGTGCACCACCTGGGTGGGCGTCGGCGAGGGGCCGGAAGTTGCCGTCTCGGTGGGGGTGGCCTCGGGCGTGTTGGTGGGGGCTGGGGTGGTGGGGGTAGCGCTTTGGGTGGGTGTGACCGAGGCCGTGGGGGTGGGCGTGCGCACCAGCCCCAGCCCGGGGCCGTTGGAAATCGCCGCGACCACCAGCAGCACGATGCCGATAATGATAATGCCGGCAATCGCCAGCAGAATGGCCGGGATCATGCGGGCCCGGCGGCGCTTCACCATCGCCTGGACTTCTTTCTTCATATCAGTTAACCGCCTTTTACCAATGCCAACGCCCCCTTAGGCGGGGTGCGCGGGGCTGCTTGCGTCTGGGGTGGTGGTCGGCCCGACGAACTTTTCCGGCTCTTTTTCGAAGGAATGCTGGCAGCCAGACGCGCAGAAGTAGTAAGTTTGACCCTGGTACTCCGACTTCCACTCGGCGGTGGCCGGGTCAACTTCCATGCCGCACACGGGATCAATGACTGTCATGGGGGCTCCTCTGGCTTCAACTCTGAGCGTAGGACGGTCCGCGGCCGGGCCGAGTTCCCAGCCGCCGGCCGCCCCGCACAACGGGTGCGCGCCACGGTCACGTGCTTTAGCGGTGTGGAATTTTACCATAGGCCCCCCGCTTGCCCCGGCGGGGCGCGGCAGGGGTCTGCGGCGGCGTATCAAACGGGTGACCGCGCCGTTTCTAACCAGTTCCAAACGCTCAGTTAGATTTCCGGTAGGACTTGAAGGTGATAATGTTAGGCCGCCGGGTGTGTTTCAATCTAGTCTGGGAGTTTTCCCGCTCAGGAGCCTTTATGCCTTCATCGCCTCTTGCTCTGCCGGCCCGCTTGGGCTTGGCCGCCTTGCTCACCGCCACCCTGGCCGCCGGCCCCGCCTGGCCGCGGCCCGCCGAGGAACGCCCAGGCGCCGTGGCGGCC
>JAYUUW010000014.1:0-4009 GCA_043754665.1 Anaerolineales bacterium
TTGCTCAGGATGTTGCGTTCGATGGACCGGGCCAACGCCATGCGCAGGTCGTGATTGGCGGTCGGGCCCTTGAGGGTGTCGAGGACCAGGTACTCGGGCTTGGGGATGAGCCACCAGTGCAGCAGCGGGTTGAGGGCCGGGTCGGAGCGCACGATGGCGAGCTGGGCCGGCTCGAGATTGGCCATCATGTCGATTTCGTGGTTTTGCCAGGCGGCGAACCAGTTGGTGCCGTCGCCGATGATCTGCTTGACGAAGCCGACGCCGGGCTTGAAGGGGCCGTTGTAGTGGGGGTTCTGCTCCCAGATGAGGGTCTTGTTGTGGTCCCACGTGGTGAGCATGAAGGGGCCGGAGAAGACGGCGCTCTCCATGGTATCGGCCCAGTGCTGCGGATCGGCTTCGGCCAGGTGCTTGGGGGCGGGCACGACGGCCTGGTAGGTCATCATGGCCGGGACGTGCGGGACAGGGCCGATGCCGTGGATGCGGAAGGTGCGGTCGTCGATCTTCTCCACGCCGACGTCTTCCTTGGTGCCGGTGCCATCGAAGTAGGCCTGCATGCCCTTAATCGTTGAAGCATAGAAGTACAGGAACGGGTTGGCCAGTTCGGGGTCAGCGTAGTGCTGGAAGGTGAAGACCCAGTCGTCGGCCGTGATGGGCGTGCCGTCACTCCAGGCCGCGCCTTCGCGGACGACAAAATCCCAGTATTCTGCGTTCGGTCCGCCCGTGAAGGACTCGGCACCGGCCGGCACGATAACCTGGTTCTCGTCGAGGTGCAGCAGCGGCTCAGCGCCCCAGCCCAGGACCGAGGTGGCGCTGAACAGGTCGCGGGCCACGTCCAGGTGCTTGGGCTCGGCGGCGCCGCCTTCAAAGAAGATCTGCTTATCGAGTGGGGCGGCATCCGCCGGCAGCTCGCGGCCCTGGATGGTCATCAGGGCCGGCAGCGGGGTGGCGGTCACGTTCACAGGCACCTCTAACACCTGGGTCTGGTTCACGACCTGCGTTTGCACGGCGATCTGCGTTTCCTGCACGACCTGGGTGACGACCTGCGGGGCACACGCCCCCAGGACCGCCGCGCCGGCGGACAGGCCGGCAAACCTTAAGAACTCACGCCTTGAAAATTTCCTTGCGACCATTGTTCCTCCTTGGATGGTGGCGAAGACGCAGCGGGACAAAGCCGCTGAGCGTTCCGGAAAGGCCGCGACGCGGCGCGCGCCGAAGTCGGACCTGGACGGACAAAGTTGAGCGCCGGTTGGGCGCTACCCCGTACCACTTGGTCAAACCGCTACGGATATGGAAGATTGTTAGGAACGATGAACGACGGTCGCAAAACGCTGAAGATCAATGGCCGGTGGGCGCTTGCTGGGGATGGTGCGGCTGTGGCGGCGGCGGTGCGCCGTACGCAGCGAGCAGCAGGTCGGGCTCGCCAGTCAACACTAAAAACTCCGATCACGGTTGCATTCCAACTCGGCTAGGCTGAGGCGACGGATGGACCATCGCGCTCCTCGATCGGTCAAAAGTAGTATAGTATCAATTAATAATCTGTCAACGTTACTTTGGTCTATCTGGCTTTCGGATAGAAATAGTATACAAGTGGATTGAAAGAAGTGGCCGCCGGGCGCACAATGGCCCGTTTGCCCCAGGCGCGGGGCCGCGTGATCGTTTCGGCGTCCAGTGATGTAATAATCTACGCGGCCAGTGCGCACGAGGTTCACCGCCTGGGCGTGTGGCGGCTTAGAGGCCCGCCGGGCAAGGAGCTAGGTGTGGATATTGCTGCGCTCGAAAAAGAAATATTAGGCGACCTGTGGACGTCGGACGCGTTGTGGGAGAACCTGGCCTACTTGTGCGACGCGTGCAATGGGCGCTTCGCCGGGACGGCCGACGAGCGCCGCGCGATGACCTATTTGCTGGGCCGGCTGTCGGCCTACGGCCTGGACCATGTGGCGGCCGAGCCGTTTGAGATGCGCGGCTGGGAGCGCGGCACGGCGCGGCTGGCGATCTTGGCCGAGGGCAACACGATTGAACTGGCCTGCCTGGCGCTGCCAGGTGCGCCGGGCTGCGACCTGGAAGCTGAAATTGTGGATGTGAAGCGCGGCAACGCCGAGGACTACGCCGGCCTGGGCGCGCCGGTGACCGGCAAAATTGTGTTCAACAGCCAGGACGGCACGGCGCGGTCGGAGATGTACCGGGTGGCCTGCGAGGCCGGGGCGGCGGCGTTTATCTTCAGCGGGTCGCAGCCGGGCATGCTAGTGCCGACCGGGAGCGTGGGCCAAGACCTGCCCGCCATTGGCCTGGCGCACGAGCCCATTGCCCGCCTTAAGCGCGCCCTGGCGGCGGGGCCGGTGCGCGTGCGGCTGACGCTGACCTGCCAGGTGCAGACCGTGACGGCGCACAATGTGGTGGCCGAAATCCCTGGCACCGACCCCAGCGCCGGGTGGATTGTGGCCGGCGGCCACTATGACGGCCACGATATCTCGCAGGCGGCGCAGGACAACGGGGCGAGCACGGCGGCGCTGCTGGAAGCGGCCCGGCTGCTCTCGCCGCTGCGCGGCCACTTGCAGGTGGGCCTGCGCTTTGCGCTGTTCTCCGGCGAGGAGCTAGGGCTGTTCGGGTCGTATGCCTACGCCAAAGCGCACATGAGTGAGTTTGACGACGTGCGCGCCGTGGTGAACGCCGATGTGCTGGGCATGGCGATGCCGATGGTGCTGCAAACGCAGGCCAGCCCAGAGCTGGCGGTCTATCTGCGCTCGCTGCCGCTGAAGCAGCTCGACGCGGTGCTGAACGACGACCCCAAAGCCTTCATTATGAACTCGGACCACTTCCCCTTCTCGCTGGCGGGGCTGTCGAGCGTGTGGGCGGTGACCTCGGCCGGCGCGCCGGGCACCGGCTGGGTGCACTACTCGGCTGATACGCTGGATAAGATCGACCCGCGCATCCTGCGGCAAACGGCCGCCGCGCTGACGCGGGTGCTGCTGCGGATGGCGGCCGAGCCGGATGGCCTGCCGCGCGGGCGCAAGACCCCCGAGGCGGTGCAGACGCTCATCAAAGAGGCCGGGTTCGAGTCCTACCTGCGGTGGTCGGGCCGCTGGCCGTTTGCATAAGGCGCGCAATTCAGTTTGGGGGCATCCCTGGCTGAGACAGCCGCCAGCCGTCGCCCACTCGCCGGATTTGTCATTCCGAACCCGGCCTCGGGTATTTTGGCCTAGCGCTGCCTTCGGGCCGGTGAGGCGCGAAGCGTCACCCTGATATTGCCCAAGCGGAAGTTATTGAGCTATCCGCTGCCCATTGGCGGGTGACGCGCTTTTCGCCCCCAGCCTGAACTGCACCCGCATAAGCGCTGAGTTGCCCGCGCGCCGCGCCGGGGTTATGCTAACGGTATGACACCTCCCGCTGATACCGACGACTACCTGGCCATACCCGCCCGGTTGCTGGACCCCCAGCGGCCCCAGTTCCACTACCAGCCGCCGGCCCGCTGGATGAACGATCCCAATGGCCTGATCGAGTGGCAGGGCGAATACCACCTGTTCTATCAATACAACCCGCATGGCGCATTTCACGCCACCATGCACTGGGGCCACGCGGTGAGCACCGATCTGGTGCACTGGCGCGACCTGCCGGTGGCGCTCGTGCCCACCCCCGGCGGGCCAGATGCCGACGGCTGCTGGTCGGGCTGCGCGGTGGACGACGGCGGCGTGCCGACGCTGGTGTATACGGGCGTGTCGCCGCAAGCGGTGTGCCTGGCGACGGGAACGCCCGACCTGGTGGAGTGGGCCAAGCACCCAGCCAACCCGGTCATTGCCGGGCCACCGGCCGAGTTGGCGGCGGCCATGGGCGGCGACTTCCGCGATCCGTTTTTGTGGCAGCAAGACGGGCGGTGGCAGATGGTGATCGCCGGGAAACTGGAGGGGCAGGGCGGCGTGGTGCTGCGCTACCACTCGGCCGACTTGGTGGCGTGGGAGTACGCGGGCGTGTTCTTGGCCGGCGACGCCACACAGGAAGCGCCGCTGTGGCCGGG
>JAYUUW010000015.1:0-3106 GCA_043754665.1 Anaerolineales bacterium
GCCATTGTCCCAGGTGCCCAGCGGCGCACCGCCCGGCAGGTGGGCCACGGCCGCCGCGCGGGCCGGGGCGGGCAGATCGAAGAACTGCCAGGTCTCGGCCGGGGTGTGCACCGTGGCGGCCGGCAGCGGCGTGGCAGTCTGCGCCAGCCAGACCAGGGCGGCCGGCTCAGGCTCGCTCACAAAGTACAGGGCGCACGGCGCGGGCAGCAGCCGGCCCTCCGCCGCCGACACAAACCGCGCGCGGGGCGGCGCACCAGCGCTGCGCGTGAACTCACGCATGAGCGCGAACCGCGAGGCCTCGTACTGCGCGCCGTTGGACATCACCACCAGCCCACAGTCGGGCCGCTCGGCCAGCAGGGCGCGGCTGGCCGCCAGCGCCTGCTGCACATCGACCACCCGTTGATGGCCTACCTCCCCGGAGGCCAGGCGGTTTTGCCCCATCCAATCCACGCGCACTTGCTGCGCCGCAATGACGGCCAGCGGCAGAAACGCCAGCGCCGCCAGCCAGCCCACGCCCGGCCGCGCGGTGACCGGCCAGCGCGCCGCCAGCCAGCGATAGGCCCGCTCAGAGAGCCGCGCCATCAGCAGCAATGGCGCGGGCAGGACATACAAGAGATAGTAGTTTTGCAGATATTGATTGTGGCGCAGGTAGAAGAGCAGCGGCAGGCCCGTCCACAACAGCAGGATCAGGTCGACCCGCGCCTCGGCGGCCTCGGGTGGTGGGCTGGCGGCACCGGCCCGCCAGCGCCGGAACACGCTCACGCCCGCCGCGGCCAGCGCCGCCGCAAACAAGACGCCCACCAGCCCGGTGATGGGCAGCGGCCCGTCAAAGGCCGCCCACTGGTCGGCCGGCAAGGCCAGCGTGGCGAGGCTGCCGCGCCCGTGCAGCAGATCGAGCAGGATCAGCAGCGCCGCCGGGCTCACTTGCGCCGGCAGCCCCAGCCCGGCCCGCAGGGCGTACCAATCGACAAAGTTGTTGCGGATCTCAAACAGCAGGAACGGGAGCCAGGTGAGGGCAAACACCACCGCCGCCCCCAACAGATGCCGCCCGCGCACCCGGCGGCGAAACACCAACGCGGCCAAGCCCACCACCGGCAGCAGCACCACCGCCGTTAGATGTACCTGAATGGTGGCCGAGAGCGCCAGCGCCGCCCCCAGCGCGTAGCCCCAGCGCGGCCGGTCGCCAAAGTACAGCAGCACCGCCGCCAGCGCCAGCGCCGCAAAGCCCGGCACAAACGACTGCATCCAAATCAGCCGTCCGTAATACACCGCCCAGGGGTTGACCGCGAACAGCAGCACCGCCCACCAGGCCGTGCGCCGGCCCAGCACGCGCGCCGCCGCCCAGCCTAGCGCCAGCACGCCCGTAAAATTAATTAGCGCCACCACTCCCACCACCCCCAGCAGGTTGGTGGAGAAGAAGAGCGGCAGCGCATACAGATATTGGACGAGCGGAGGGTTGAAGACGCCGAACGACGACTTCATGGAGGCCAGCGGCACGGCCCCGCCGTGCACCCATTCGAGCGCGGCGTTGAGCGTCAGCGCCTGGTCGCCCCACATTTCGGTATAGCCCAGCAGCCGCCCGCGCAGCCAGGCGCTACCGACGACTAAACTAAGGGTGAGGAAGACATCCCGGGGGTCGAAGAAGCCGCGCCGCCCACTCGGCGTCATGCGCGCGGCCTCATCGGCGGCTGGCTTTCACGGCAGGCCCACCGCGTAACGGGCCAGGGGGACAAACACATTGTGCAGGTCAAAGGCGGTCCAGCCGCCTTCGCCGGGCGCGCCGGCCGTGAACAGCGTCGCGCCGATGACGTACGGGTCCTTGCGCATCTCCGAGTCATACCAGGCCAGCAGGTTCACATAGGCTTCCGGCCCACTGGGGCCATAGCCCTGCTGTACCCACCAATCGGCGTAGCTCTTCCAGGCCCGGCCGCCGGGGTCGTTGCATGGGCCGCCGGCGTCTCGCCGGCCTTCCAGTCCAGCCTCACTGATGACCAGCGGCAAATCGCCCAGGCCGCGCGGCTTGAGGTAGCCCTCGTACCAGAAGCGGTAGCGCAGGGTGTGGTAGCCCACCGGAATGTTGCCAAAGTTGGGCGCGCCGGGGATGGCCCCGGTTTGGTTGGTCGACACGCCGCAGCTCAGTGTGGGCGAGTTGTACTCGTGCAGGTGGAAGATGCCGCCGCAGCGGTAGGCCGCTTCCAGCGCCGGCAGGAAGACCGCCATTTGCGCGTACTCTGGCACGCCGACCGAGAAGCCGCCGACGGCCGCCTTAAAGCCCAGAGCTTGCAGGGCGCAGGCGCGGCGGGCCTCGAAGCGGGTGTACCAGCCCAGCCGGTTGTTATCGACCGGCACAAATTCGTTCCAGCCTTCCCAATAGTCTGCGCCGGGGTTCAGGCGGTAGCGCTCGATCTGGCTGGCAATGTAGGCGTCGGCCGCGTCTTCGGGCGTCATGGTGAAGACCCAGTCTTCGTTCTGCTCGGCGATGCGGCCGAGTGTGACCGTGTTGGGCGAGACCAGCTTCACATCGCTCAGCCAGCCCAGGTCGCCCACCGACTTGACCACGCGCGGACGGGCGCGCCGAATGAATTCCATGATGTAGGGGTCGTTGTTCTGCACCACATGCACGCCCAGCTTGCTGTTAGTCAGCCGGTTGAGGCCGTTGGGCCAGTCAGGCGCGGGCGCCACCGGCGGCGGCTCGGGCTTGACGTCGAACGTGCCCCAGCGCAAGATGTCGGCCGGGTCGGCGCGTGTGATGAGCGGAAAGAAGTCGTAGTAAAACTCGGGCGTCGAGGTGGCGCCGGGCTCTTCGCCGAATTCTTTGGTGCCCTGGGTCCAGCGCCAAATGACCACCACCGGCCGCGTGGGCACGGGCGTGGGGGCGTAGACCGGGGTGCCGCTGACACTGACACTGACGATGGCGATGGCGATGGGGGTGACGGTTTGACCAACCAGCACGCTTTCCAGGCCCGGCACTTCCGGCCCATTGGTGGCGGCGCTGACGGTGAAGACCAGCAGGGCCAGCAAAGCGCTGGCCAATACCAGGGTCAAACCAAGCAGATAACGCCGCTGACGTGCCGGCAGGGGTAACGACCGTTGAGTGTTAGTAGCC
>JAYUUW010000016.1:0-9611 GCA_043754665.1 Anaerolineales bacterium
CTAGATTTTATTGGGAATAGGAGTGAACGCCCCGGTTTCCCAACCTCAGGACTGCACCCAACCAAATTAACTGTCATTCTGAGCGCAGTCGCGTAGCGCTGATACCAACGCTCCGGTCGCGCGCGAAGAATCTCACCGCCGGACGTTCCCAAGCGCCCGTCCATGCGCGGTAGTCCGGGAGCGCTTGGTCAGTGGTCTATTTCCGATAAACTCTACTGTCATTTCGAACCCCGCCTCAGGCCATTTGGCCTAACGTTGCCGTTTCGGCGGGTGAGAAATCACACCCTTGTGCTGCCCAGGCGGAAGTTTATGTGCTTTCCGCTGCCCATTGGCAGGGGACGCGCTTTTTGCCCCAGGTTGAAATACACCCTGGGATGGGCCGGCCTAACAAACAGGCGCCCCTTCTGCGAGGGGCGCCTGTGGCGTGCGAACTTAGGACGAACTGCCAGCCGCTACGGGCCGCCGAAGACGGTGTAGCTGCCGCCGGCCTGCGCCGGGCCGAGGGCCGCGAGCAGGGCCGCCTCGGTATAGGTGGTGACTTGCGGGGCCTCGTAAGCGGGCCGCGCCGGTGGTTGTTGGGTCTGAGCAGGCGTTGCAACGTTGGGCATGGGGTCCTTACCGATTGCCGATCAGCGGCAGGAAGACGACATGGGTGCTGTTCGCGCCGCCGCCCACGGTGACCACGGCCGGCCCATGCAGCGTACCCATCCCGTGGGTATCCACATCTTCCAGCCGGTAGTACCAGGTGCCGGCGCCGGGCGCATCGGGGGCTGTGTAGCTGCCGCCCTTCGGGCCGTGCGCCGCGATGAGCAGGGCGTTGATCTGCACGTACGACCCGCCCGGTGCGGCGGCGCGGTACAGGTTGAAGCCGGCCGTGTCGATCTCAGCGGCGGTTTCCCAGGCCAGTTGCACCACCGCCCCTTGCGCGGTGGCGGTGAACGACACCAGTTCGATGAGGGTCAGCGACTCGAACTCGAACGCGCCGATGTCGCAGGCCAGGTCGAGCAGGCGCAGGTTGTTGCGCTCATCCACGCCGAAGACGGGCGACGCGCTGCACACGCCGGTGTCGGCCGCGTCAATGGCCGGGCTGAGCGAGCCAAGCGCGTGGGTCAGGATGCTGTTGGCGCCGCCGTTGTATTGCAGCGGGCCGAGCAGCGGGTCAGCCGTCGTCCAGCCGGGGATGAAAGCGCAGCTCGCGTCGCCCATGTTGGCGAGGCCGGTGAGGTTGGTCACCTGATCGACAAAGGTGCAGTCGGGCGACACGCCACCGTTGCCAAAGATCAGCGTGTTTTGGACGCTGGTGTTGCCGATGCCCAGGCGGAAGAGGGCCGCGCCAGCGGAGGCGCCGGCCACGGCCTGGCCGGTGGGGCCCGTGCTGTTGTTGGTAAGCGTGGTGTTGGCCAGCGTTAGCTCGGTGCCGTCGGCGTGCTGGGCAATGGCGCCGCCCTGCCGGGCGGCGCCATTGCCTGAGAAGGTGGTGTTGCCGATGATGACCTCGGCCGTATCGGTGATGACCAGCGCGCCGCCGTCGACCTGGGCGGTGTTGGTGGCAAACGTGGTCTGGGTGATGAGGGTGGTGCCCGAGGCGTAGTAGCCGCCGCCGCCGAACTGGGCGCTGTTGCCGGTGACGTTGGCCGGGTCGATGAGCAGGTAGCCGAAGTTGTTGTAGCTGCCGCCGCCGTTGCCGTCGCCGTCGCCGTCGCTATCGCCGTTGTTGTTCAGCAGGTTCGAGTTGTGCAGGTAGGCCTCGCCGCCGTCGACGTAGATGCCGCCGCCGCCGGCCGTGGCGCCATTGCCGGCCAGCGGGCTGGCATTGGCCTCCAGCGGCAGGTCGACCCCACAGCCGGGGCCGTCGCCGGCCACATATAGGCCGCCGCCCACGCCCTGCGGCGCGTCTTGAGTGATGGCGGCGCCGGCCTGGTTGTCGCTGACCAGGGTGTTGTTGAGCACCACCCGGTAGACCAGCGCAGTGAAGAGGCCGCCCAGCCCTTGCAGGCAGGCCGCGCTGCTGCCGGCCGCCAGCGCGCCGGCCGTGCCAAAGGTCACGGCAATGCCGCCGCCATCGCCGGCCGCCCAGTTGCCGGCGATGGTGCTGTCATCGATGAGCGCGGGGCTGGCGGTCAACAAGCCGCCGCCGTCGCCGGAGAAGCCAACTTCATAGTCGGGGTTGGCGCGGTTGTTCGAGAGGCTGGAGTCGTTGCGGATGACCAGCGGCGCGGCGAGCGACAGGCCCGGCGCGAAGTTGAAGAAGGCGAATGGGATCGGCCCGGCCGGGTTGAGCGCGGCGGCTTGCGCCTGCGCGGTTAAGAAGAACCCGAGGTTGTAGAGGCCGCCGCCGGCCTCGACCGCCGAGTTGGCCTCCACCGCCGTGTGATCGAGGGTGAGGTAGGTCACGTTCACGGCGCCGCCGCCGACGCCGCCGGTGGTGTTGCTCAGCACGGCGCTATCTTCGAGCATGGCAAAGCCAGAGTTGAACAGCCCGCCGCCGGCCTGTTCGCTGGAGCCGCTATAGGTGGTGGCGTTATTCGTGATCTGCGCGCCGTCGTGCACATAGAGGTTCGCCAAGAGCAGGAAGAGGAAGATGCCCAACCCCTGGGGCGTGGCGGCCGGGCCGGCGGCGCCGCTGATGAGGCAGAAGATGCAGCCGTTGGCAATGCCGCCGCCCCACTGGCTGGCGGTGTTGCCGCTGACCGAGCCGCCGTCGATCTCGACGGCGCCGATGAAGTTGAACAGGCCGCCGCCCGAGCCAAAGTACAGGCCGAGCGGGTCGGCCGCGTTGCCGGTCACATCGCTGGCGGTCAGGCGCAGGAAGGGCAGATCCGCCTGACCAAAGGCGGCCGGCGTGGCGGCGGCCGTTTGGCTGGCCGGCCCGCCCAGGTCAAATAGGCCGTTGAACAGGCCGCCGCCCAGCAGGTCGGCGACATTGCCGACGACGGTCGTGGCGGTGAAGTAGGCCTGGCCGCTGTTGAAGCCGCCGCCGCCCAAGCCGCCGGAGCCGTCGCCCGTGAAGATCTCCGAGAACGAAGGATCGCCCTCCAGCACGGCCAGGTTGTCGGTCAGGGTGCTGCCGTTGCGCACGAACAGGGTGGGCACATAGCTGCTAATCGGACCGCAGCCGCAGACGAGGGCGCTGGCTTCGTTGAAGAAGCCGCCGCCGATGTTGGCGGTGTTGTCGGACACCGAGCTGGCATCCACAATCGTCAGGCCGGCGTTGAACAGGCCGCCGCCCTGGCTGGGGTAGGTGTCGGTGATGACCGGGTCGCCCCCCGAGACCACGGTGGTAGAGAGGGCCAGGTTGGAAAAGAGCGCGCTGGCCTGCTGGATCGTCGCCACCGCCGGGCAGTCGAAGCACTCGAAGCCGGGCGGCGGCGCCGCCGTTTGGAAGAGGCCTGCGGCCCCTTCGTTGAACAGGCCGCCGCCGTAGCCGTAGACGGTGTTGTTGAAGACCTGGCTCTCATCCACCAGCAGCGTGCCGGCGCCATTGAAAATGCCGCCACCGTAGGCTGGTTCGTCATCGAGCACGCCGGCCAGGTTATACGACACAAAGGTGTTAGTGAGCGTGACGACCGCGTTGTAGCTGGGGCCGCAGCCGCAGTCGGCCGGCGTGGCCGCTTGGGCCAGCCGCTTGCCGGCCTCATTGGCCAAGCCGCCGCCGTCCCAGCGGGCGGTGTTGTGCTGGATATCGCTGTTGTGGCTCTCGAACGCCCCAAAGTTGAGGACGCCGCCGCCGTCGCCGCCGCTGGCCACGTTGCCGGTGATGTTGCTGGTGAAGAGGAGGGCCAGGCCGTCGTTGTACAGGCCGCCGCCCTCGTAGGCCGTGTTGCTATCGAGCAGCAGGCTGGTGGCCGAGAGGTGGTGAGTGTTGACGAGGCCGCCGCCGTAGTTGGCCTCCGCGTTGGCGATGGTCACATTGGTGAGATGGGCGGAGGCGCCGTTGAATAGCCCGCCGCCGCCGCCGTAGGCATAGGCCTGGTCGATAACGACGTCGATCAGCGTGAGCCGCGCGCTTTCGTTGTAAATGCTGCCGCCGTTGCCGCTCCAGGCATCCAAGTCGGCCCAGCCATTGGCCAGGGTCAGGCCGGTCAGGCGCACATCGGCGTCGAAGGCGGCGTCCACCAGGAAGTGGCGCGCGGCGTCGCCGGCGTCGAGGGTCACGAGGGTGCTGCCGGGGGCGTCAACCCACTGGCTGGTGGTCACGGTGTAAGCGCTGGTTTGGGCGATGGTTTGGGTGACGCTGAAGACGGTGTTATCGAACTGGATCACGTCGAAGTCGGGGTCGGCGTTGGCCTCTTCGATCGCGGCGCGGAGCGAGCACTCGCCGTAAGGGAACGCCGCAACCGAGGTGGTGTCGTCGCACAGGCCGTCGCCTAGGGTGGTGTCGGAATACTCGTTCAGGTTATCCACGATAAAGAACGGCTTGGTCAGCCCGGCATCCCAGCTCAGGTCGAGTTGGCCGGCGCTGAGGGTGAGGGTGATGGTGCGGCCGGTGCCGGGGTCAGCGTCGCTGTCCAGGGCATCGTCGGCGCCGGCGTCTTGGGGCGAGAAGCTATTGCCCGTGGGCAGGTTGAAGACGGCGGCGTAATCGCCCGGGGTCAGGTTGAGGAAGCCATAGTCGCCGTTGACATCGGTGGTGGTACTGATGACAAAGCCGCTGGAGTCGTATAGATCGACCGCCACGCCCGCCAGGCCTGGCTCGTCTGCATCCTGCACGCCGTCTTCGTTCAGGTCGCGCCACACGCGGTCGCCGAAGCCGGTGGTCTGGTAGCCGGCGTCGAACGCAACCACGTCGCCCAGGCTGACGGTAAAGGTCGGCACAACGCCGTCAACGACGGCCGCGTCGCTGTCAATGGCATCACTGCCCACATCCGCGGTGGCGTGCGTGAAGTCGGTGATCTCGTCAAAGTCGAGCGAATAGTCGCCGGCCGGCACGAGGAAGCTGTAGTTGCCATCGGCATCGGTATAGGTGGCGAGGTCGCAGGGAAAATCGACCGGGTTGAGGCAGATGAAGACATCCGGGAGGCCGGGCTCGCCCACATCTTGCGCGTTGTTGCTGTTCAGGTCGCGCCAGGCGCGGCCGGTGATTTCGACCGGCGCGCCGAAGCCGGCATCCAGGATGAGGACCTCATTCGAGGTGAGGGTGAAGGGAGCGGTCTCGCCGGTGAATGGGTCGGCGTCGCTGTCGGTCGTGTCGGAGCCGACGTTTTGCGGCGAGCCCGCCCACGGGCCGGGCGGCGGCGGGGCGAACCCCAGCGACATGATGGTGTCATCGGGCAGGCCGGTGAAGGCGTAGCGGCCGTCGGCGTCGGTGCTGACCATCGACTGCACACTGAAAAATTCATCGAGGACGACGACGGTGGCGCCGGCCAGGCCGGGTTCGCCCGCGTCCTGCACGCCGTCGCCGTCGGCGTCATCCCACACGGTGCCGGACACCTCTGCGCCGGTATAGACGCTGAGCACGACGGTGGCGCCGCCCTGCGGCTGCGCGGCGGCCTTGGCCACCGTGACCGCGCCGGACAACTGCACGTAGTAGGTGGCGTCGGCGCTCAGCATGGTGCTCAGCCCGGTGCCGCTGCTATCGCCGGTGATGCAGTCGAGGGTGGTCAGGGCGCCCAGGCTGGGGCCGGAGTAAATGGCCAGGGTATGCGTAATGATGCTGCCAGACGTGTCGAACTCATAGAAGCCGCTGGCGGCCGGGGTGAAGGCGTACCACACCGAGGGCACGTCGGGCTCGCCGCAGGGGTAATACTCCCCCTCGGCCGTCTGGCTGCTGGCCTGGAGCAGGTCTTGGCTGTCGCTGTAGGTCGGCGGCAGGGTGATGACCGCCGCGTCGGCGAAGTCGTCGTTGGCGGGAGGAAAGCCGGCCGGCTGGCTGGCCGCCGCGCCTGCGAAGACCGGGACCGCCGGCCCCGGCCCGATGAGGCCGACCAGCCAGACGACGGCGAGGCTAAGACGAGCGGCCACAGTGAAGGGACGAGGGAAATGACGCATGGTGGGCTTCCTCTTCGGTAAACGCGCCCGGGCACCAAGGCGATGCGCGGCTGTTCACGGGCTGAATGGGCGGCTCCGCCTGCAAGGGGACCCGCCAGAGCTTTTTTGTAGCATAGTCGACCTGAATAGGCAAATTACGGCCGGCGGCGATTGGGGGGCGTGGAGGTCGAGGGTCAGAGGTCGGAAGGGCGTTAGCCACGAATTAGCACGAAGGAGAGAGATGCGAGGGCTGGGGAGCGATGAGAGTTTGGTAGAGGGTAGCGCCAATGGTCGCGGGAACGTGAAGCGAACGGCCGCGCCAGACGAATTAGCACGAACGGGCTTGGGGGAGGGCGCGGGGTTCGACAGTTCAGGTGCGGACAGGCACGACTATGGCTTGAGAGGGCTGCACACGGTGCACAGGCTCGCGGCGGCGACCGCGACGTGGCAGTGGTCGCCTTCGTGGTGGGCCCAGATGAAGCCGGCTTCGAGCGCCAGGATGCACAGGCGGCCGTTGCGGCTCTCGTCGGCCGGCCAGGTGATGAGGTCAAGCGAGCGGCCCTCAAAGTGGAGTGAGTAGCGCAGGGCCGGGTTGGTCTGAATGTTGTCGTGGTCGAGCAGCGAGTCGTAGGCCTCCACCACCATCACCTGCACGCCCTCCCCCCATTCGGCGCGCACGCGCCCGGCCAGGTCGGCCAGGGGCAGCATGGCGGCCGGGTGCATCAGGTGGTCTTCGTCGTTGTAGGGCGGGTCTTCGCCGCCGCTGAACAGCAGGTCGGGGTTGAAGTCGGCCGCCAGTTGGCGAAAGGCGCACGAGCCGCGCTGGATTTGGCAGAGCATGGGGCCGGCGGCTTCGGTTTCGGTTTGGGTGATACTGCCGCTAGCCGACATGTGCTCGCCCAGCCGCAGCACCAGCGGGGTGGCGGCCGGGGCGGGGGTGGCCGTGGGGCCGGGGCCGATGACGGCCACGACCATTTCGTCAGTGGGGGTGGCGATGGCCAGAGTAGCCAGGGGCAGGGGAGGCAGGGCGGTGGCCACGCCGCCACAGGCCGCCAGGGCCAGCGCCGCGCCGGCCAGCGCCGCCCAGAGACCTGGGCGGCGCTGGCGAAGCAAGAACGGGCGCATGCGCCGCGCTAGAGGTAGATGACGAAAGACGGCGCTGACCGGCGCGCCGCCTCACCCGCGGGCGGCGCGGGGTTGATGACGAAGAAGCTGTAGCTGCCGGGGATAGGCGCGGCCGACCCCGGCACGATGACGGTGATACGGGTACTGTTGACCACGGTGACCGCCGCGCCGCTGAGGTTGGTGGTGGTGACGCCGATGGTCACGCGCACAATCGCGTTCGGCACGAAGCCGGTGCCGGTGATGGCGAAGGTGGTCGTGACGCCGGCCGTCGGCGTGAGCGGCGAGAGCGCCACGATGCTGGTGATGGTGGGGTCGGGGTTGTCGGCATCGACCGAGATGTTGTCGACGTCGGTGTCGGCCGTGTTGCGGGCGGTGAGCACGACGGCATATGTCCCGCCGATGGTATAGGTGTGGGTGGCCGCGGCGGTGGTCGTATACGTTGTGGTCACGCCATCGCCGAAGTCCCAGCTATAGCTGATGTTGGTGCCGGCGCTGACCGTGGCCGAGAAGGTCATGGGGCTGTTGATCAACTGCGGTTCGTTGCTGGTCGCCGTCAGGTTACTGATAGCAGTATCGGTGAAGGTGATGACGCTGGTGTCGCTCAGCCCACCCAGGCCGCCGGGCAGCGTGGCCGTGATGGTGACGACGCCGGCGGTGTGGCCGGTGACAACGAAGGGCGCGGTCAGGCTGCCGGCGGTGAGGGTGACGTTGGCCGGGACCGAGGCGACCGCCGGGTTGGACGAGACCAGCGTGATGGTGCGGTTGGCGGTTTGCACCGCGCCCACCGTGGCGGTGATGGTGCGGGTGGGAACGGTGCCCAGCCCGAACGGTCCGCTGGTGGCCGGCGCGAGGTCGATGGTCAGCGGATCGACGGTGTAGGTGAAGTCGGTCACGCCGAGGGTGGGCGCCGGGTTGGTGGCCGAGAGGGCCAGGGTGCCGGCCGTGGCGACGTCGGCCGCCAGGATGCCTACCCGGATCTCGGTGGCGGAGATGTATTGGGTGGTGCGCAGCGAGCCGGCCACGCGCACCTCCACACCCGGTATGAAGCTGGGTTGGTTGGTCTGGCTGGTGATGGTGAGCGTGAAGCCCGCCGTGCCGGCCACGGTGCTGGCGGGCGCCAGGGTGCGCAGGTTGGGCAGCGGGTTGTAGAGCGTCATGGTCAGCGCGTTGGTAGAGAGCACGCCGCCGGTGGGCGGGGCCGGGCTGATCATAGAGATGGTGTAGACGCCGCCGACCGGGAACAGGCTGGTGGGCACGTTGGCCGTTAGTTCAGAGGCCGAGATGGCGGTGGTGCCGGTCAGGGTGGTGGTGTTCCAGCGCAGCAGGGCGCCGGCGGCGATGTCGGTGCCAAGGACGTTGAGAGTCAGCGCGCTAAAGACGGTGCCGGTGGGCGGCGTGCTGCTCAGCAGGGTGGCCGGCAGGTTGTCAACGCCCAGGAAGAGGCTGTTCGAGGTGCCGCCGCCGGGGCCGGCCGTTTGCACGGTGACCGACAAGAAGGCCGGGGTGACCAGGTAGCTGATCGGCACGGTGGCGGTCAGGCTGCCGCTGCTGATGAAAGTGTTGTTGGGCAGCAGCGCGTTGTTGAGGTAGATGGCCGAAGCGCCGGGGACGAAGTTGCTGCCGGTGACCGTGAGCGTGAAGGCCGAGCCGCCCGAGACGGTGAAGGTGGGGCTGATGCTGGCGAGCACCGGCGCCGGGTTGGTGACCGTGAACGGCACGCGGTTAGAGAACTGCCCGGCCGGCGGGTCAGGATTGAAGACGGTGACCGAGTAGACGCCGGCGGTGGTGAACAGCGCCGGGGCCACGCTGCCCGTGAGGGTGGTGCTGTTCACGAAGGTGGTGGTCAGGGTCGTCGTGAGCGTGCCGTTGTACCACTGGATTTCCGAGTCGCGCGCGTTGCCGCTGGGGTTTACGAAGTTGCTGCCGGTGACCGTGAGCGTGAAGGTCGGGCTAATGACCGCGCGCGTGGTCGGGTTGAGGCTGGTGATGGCCGGCAGCGAGGTGGTGATGGTGAAGGGGACCACCGGCGTAGAAGTGCCGCCGCCGGGCGCGGCCGTGAAGACCGTCACGGACACTGCGCCGGGGTTGGTCAGATCGCTGGTCGAGATGGCGGCTTGCAGCCGGGTGCTGCTGATCCAGGCGGTGGTGCGGTCTGCGCCGTTCCAGCGCACGGTGGAACTGATGTTGATGAAGCCGGTGCCGGTGACGATCAGCGTGAAGCCTGGCCCGGCGGCCACAGCCGTGTCGGGCGAGATGTCGGTCACGGTGGGCAGCGGGTTGTTGACCGTAATGGTAAAGACGTTCGAGGTGCCGCCGCCGGGCGTCGAGTTGACGACCGTGAGGGTGTACGACCCGGAGGCCGGGAACAGGCTGGCGGGCACGGTGGTGGTCAGTTCCGTGTCGGAGATGTAAGTGGTCTGAGTCAGCGGCGTGTTGGCGAACCGGACCTCGCTGTCGTTGATGAAGCCGAAGCCGGTCAGCGTGAGCGTGAAGTCGGGATCGCCGACCACGGTGGACAG
>JAYUUW010000017.1:0-1629 GCA_043754665.1 Anaerolineales bacterium
GCCGGGCGAGACGGTGGCGCTGGTGGGCCACACCGGGGCGGGCAAAAGTTCCATCGCCAAGCTGATTGCCCGCTTTTACGAGTTCCAGGGTGGGGCGCTGCGGATTGACGGCCACGACATCCGCACCTTCGACCTGCGCGATTACCGCCGGCAGTTGGGCATTGTGAGCCAGTCGCCGTTCCTGTTCGCCGGCAGCGTGGCCGCCAACATTCGCTATGCCCGCGCCGACGTGACCGACGCCGAGATCGAAACGCTGGCCCGCCAGATTGGCAAGGGCGATTGGCTGGCGACGCTGCCCGACGGCCTGGCGACCGAGGTGGGCGAGCGCGGCGGGCGGCTCTCCATGGGCCAGCGCCAACTGGTGGCCCTCATGCGGGTGCTGGTGCAGCGCCCGGCCATCTTCATCCTCGACGAGGCCACGGCCAGCATCGACCCGTTCACCGAGGAGCAGATCCAAGAAGCGCTTGATCTGATCCTGGGCAAGAGCACGGCCATCGTCATCGCCCACCGCCTGTCGACCGTGCGCACCGCCGACCGCATTATTGTGCTGCGCCAGGGCCGTATCATCGAAGAAGGCAGCCACGAGACGCTGCTGGCGCAGGGCGGCCACTATGCCGAGCTGTACAACACCTACTTCCGCCACCAGTCGCTTGAAGCCATCAGCGAGTACGGCAAGCTGCGCACTGGCGCGCCGGCCGACTAGCCCCCAATGCCGCACTCCACCGACCTTGACTACCTGCTCGCCGAGATCAACGCCCAACTGGCGGCGCTGCCCGACCAATCGACCGAGGCCGTGCGCGCCGTGGAGCGAGCGTTTTCGGCCCGCCTGAAGAAGGCCCCGGCGCGGGCGGTGGTCGAGCTGGGCCGGCGGCTGCTGGCCGGGCCGACCTTTGCCCACCGCCTGGTGGCTTACGAGCTCATCCACTACCACCGCGCCGCGCTGGCCAGCCTCACCGCCGCCGACCTGACCCGCCTGGGCAAGGGGCTCGATAGCTGGCAGGCAGTGGATACCTTTGCGCCCTACCTGGCCGGCCCCGCCTGGCGCGCCGGGCAGGTGCCCGATACGCTGCTGGCCGAGTGGGCTGATTCGAATGACCGCTGGTGGCGGCGGGCGGCGGTGGTCGCCACCGTGGCCCTCAACAATGCCGCCCGCGGCGGCACCGGCGACGCCCCGCGCACGTTGGCGATTTGTGCCCTGGTTGTCACCGATGGCGACGATATGGTGATCAAGGCGCTCTCCTGGGCGCTGCGCGAGTTGGCCAAGCGCGACCCCGCCGCTGTGCAAGCCTTTCTGGCCCAACACGCGGCCGTGCTCGCCCCGCGCGTCAAGCGCGAGGTGGGCCACCAACTCCGCACCGGCCTCAAGAACCCCAAGCCCTAACCAAGCGCGCACCGCAACCTAATGAGTTTCAAGGGTACATGCGGGATTGTTGGCCGGAGCGCTTTTTACGGCGCTGCGCTCCCAGCCCGCGCAGGCGGGCTTCGCCTTCTGTTGCCTGCGGTTTCAACCGCCGGGAGTCAAAGTCAGCCAATAATTCCGGATGCACCCTTCGAAAATTTTCAATGGGCAACTTGACAGTCAGCGGTGACAGACTGTGTTGGTCAGTCGCAGCCGTTGTCATAGAGCCG
>JAYUUW010000018.1:0-7209 GCA_043754665.1 Anaerolineales bacterium
AGACAGCCTGGTAGACATGTACCGCCACACCACCTACGGCCTGAACGCCACCGCCGCCTCGATCGACACGCCGCTGCACGGCTTCCTGCCGGCCCGGCAGGTCGACCACATGCACCCGATCGCGGCCATCGCCATTGCGGCCAGCGCCGACCAGGTGCGGCTGACCGAAGCCGTGTTCGAGGGCGAAGTGGGCTGGGTGGACTGGCAGCGCCCCGGCTTCGACCTGGGGCTGATCATGCAGGCCGCCGCCAAGAACCCCGCGTACAAGGGCCTGATCATGGGCCAGCACGGCCTGATCAACTGGGCCGACGACGACAAGGCCTGCTACACGCTGACGCTGCGCCTGATCGAGAAGGCCGCGCGCTACATTGAAAAGTTCGACAAGGGCGACAAAACGTTCGGCGGGCAGAAGTACACCTCGCCCGACGCGGCGGCGCGGGAAGACTTGCTGGTGCGGTTATTACCGACCCTGCGCGGCCTGGTGTCGCAGAAGAACCGCTTCATCGGCACGATCCATACAACTGACGCCGTATTGAGATTTGTCAACAGCCACGATGCGCCGCGCCTGGCCGAGTTGGGCACCAGTTGCCCCGACCACTTCTTGCGGACCAAGATCAAGCCGCTGTATGTGGCCTGGGACCCGGAGACCGAGGACTACGCGGCGCTGGTGGCCAAGCTCGAAGCCGGGCTGGCGGCGTATCGGGCCGACTACACGGCGTATTACGACGCCTGCCGGCACGCCAACTCGCCGGCCATGCGCGACCCGAACCCCACGGTCATTTTGATCCCCGGCCTGGGCCTCATCGCCTGGGGCAAAAACAAGAGCGAGAGCCGCGTGACGGCCGAGTTCTACTCGCTCGCCATCGAAGTCATGCGCGCCTCGGAAGCGATTAGTAAGTATCAGGGGCTGCCGCGCCAGGAAGCGTTCGACATCGAATACTGGCTGCTCGAAGAGGCCAAGCTCCAGCGCCAGCCGGCCGAGAAGGAATTGGCCCGCCACGTGGTGGTCGTCATCGGCGCGGGCAGCGGCATCGGCAAGGCGGCGGCACACCGCGTGGCCAAAGAAGGCGCGCATGTGGTCTGCGCCGACCTGTCGGCCGAAGCCGCGCAAGCCACGGCGGCCGAGCTGGTGAAAATATACGGTCAGGGCATTGGCGTGGCCGGCACGGGGCTCAGCGGCTGCGGCCCGGCCCTGGGGCTGGCGGTGGATGTGACCCAGCGCGCCAGCGTGGCGGCCCTGCTGCGGCAGGTGATCTTAGCCTACGGCGGGCTGGATAATATCATCGTCACGGCCGGCATCTTTGCCGCGCCCGACAAGACCGGCCACATCCGCGACGAGCAGTGGGGCCTCACCTACGCCATCAACGTCACCGGCGGCTACTTGGTGGCCGACGAGGCGCGCGGCATCTGGCAGGCGCAGGGGCTGAAGGGCAGCCTGGTGCTGACCACCAGCGTGAACGGCGCGGTGGCCAAGGGCGGCTCGGTGGCCTACGACACCAGCAAGGCCGCCGCCAACCACCTGGTGCGCGAGCTGGCGGTGGAGCTGGCCCCGCTGGTGCGCGTGAACGGGCTGGCCCCGGCCACGGTGGTGGAAGGCAGCGCCATGTTCCCGCGCGACCGGGTGATCAGTTCGCTGGCGAAGTACAAAATCAGCTTCAGCGAGGACGAGGACACCGAGGCGCTGCGCACCAAGCTGGCCGACTTCTACGCCCAGCGCACGCTCACCAAAGCGCCTATCACCCTGGCCGACCAGGCCGAGGTGGCCTACCTGCTCATCAGCCGCCAGTTCAGCAAGACCACCGGCCAGGTCATCAGCGTCGACGGCGGCCTGCCCGAAGCCTTTTTGCGCTAGCGCATCCCCTACTCAGCCTCAGGAGGCAACCCATGCAACGCATCGGCTTTATGCTCAAGGTCAAAGCAGAGCGCATCCCCGAGTATAAGGAGCACCACAAGAATGTGTGGCCGGAAATGCGCGCCGCGCTGAGCCGCAGCGGCTGGCACAACTACAGCCTGTTCATGCGCGCCGACGGGCTGATGTTCGGCTACGTGGAAGTGACCACCACGTTCGACGACGCCCTGGCCGCCATGGCGAAGGAAGAGATCAACGCCAAGTGGCAGGAGTTTATGGCGCCGTTCTTTGAAGGCGTGCCCGGCCTGCATGCCGACCAGCAGATGCAGACGCTGGAGCAGGTCTTCTTTCTCGAATAGCCGAGGGCGCTGTGGCTGACACCATGAACTTTGCCGCCGTGGATGTCGGCGCGGAGAGCGGCCGGGTGATGGTCGCTAGGCTGAGCGCTAAAGATGCGCTCAGCCTCAGCGAGGCCCACCGCTTCCCGAACATCCCGGTGCAGGTCAACGACACCCTGCACTGGGACATCCTGCGGCTGTGGGGCGACATACAGCAAGGGCTGGGCGTGGCGGCGCAGCAGGTGGGCGAAGCCCATGGCGCACTGGCCGGGCTGGGGGTCGACACCTGGGGGCTCGACTTCGCGCTGCTGGGCCGCGACGACCAACTGCTGGCCAACCCGGTGCACTACCGCGACCGCCGCACCGAGGGCATGGTGGCCGAGGCCGGCCGCCGCGTGCCGCGCGCCGAAATCTTCGCGCAGACCGGCATTCAGTTCATGCCGATCAACTCGCTCTACCAACTGCTGGCGCTGGCCATGCAGGAAAGCCCGGTGCTCCAGGCGGCCACGCGCCTGCTGACCATCCCCGACCTGTTCAACTTTTGGCTCTCTGGCCAGGCCACCAACGAGTTCTCCAACGCCACCACCACGCAATGCCTGAACCCCGCCACCGGCGACTGGGCCTGGGACCTGATCGAACGGGTGGGAATCCCAACCCGCATCTTCGGCGGGCCGATCATTCAACCCGGCACAGTGCTGGGGCCGGTGCGTCCGGCGCTGGCGGCGGCGCTGGGCCTGGGCCGCACGCCCGTCATCGCGCCGGCCACCCACGACACCGGCTCGGCCGTGGCGGCGGTGCCGTTCGGCGCGGAGCCGGCCATCTACCTCAGCTCCGGCACGTGGTCGCTCATGGGCGTGGAAGTGAACGCGCCGGTCATCAATGACGCCAGCCTGAAATACAACTTCACCAACGAGGGCGGCGTGGGCGGCACGTTCCGGCTGCTCAAGAACATTATGGGGCTGTGGCTGGTGCAGGAGTGCCGCCGCACCTGGGCCGCGCAGGGCCACGCCTACGACTATGCGGAATTAATGCAACTGGCCGAGGCCGCCCCGGCTTTTCAGAGCCTGGTGGTGCCGAGCGACGAGCGCTTTTTGGCGGTGGGCGACATGCCGGTGCGGCTGCGCGCCTTCTGCGAAGAGACGGCGCAGAGCGTGCCGGTGACGCCCGGCGCGGTGGTCCGCTGCGCGCTGGAGAGCCTGGCGCTGGAGTATCGCTGGGTGGCCGAGCGGCTCGACGAGCTGGTGGGGCAGCGCCACAGCGTCATCCACATCATCGGCGGCGGCGCGCGCAATGCCCTGCTGAACACGTTCACCGCCGACGCCACCGGGCGCACGGTGCTGGCCGGGCCGGTGGAAGCGACGGCGCTGGGCAATGTGCTGGTGCAGGCGCTGGCGGTCGGGCGGCTAAGCTCGCTGGCCGAGGGCCGCGCGCTCATCCGCCACTCGTTCCCGCTCGAAACGTTCGCGCCGCGCCCGAACGCCCGCTGGGAAGCGGCCTACCAGACGTACGTGCGGCTGCGGGGGTAGATCTAGGAAAGGGGCTGCCATGTCAACCGAAGCGACCCTGATTAGCCCGCGCCTGGAAGCCTTGCAACGGGAGGTGGCCTCAGGCAACACCGCCGCGCTGGCGGCGTTCTGGCAGGAGGTCGGCCAGCGAGGCACGCCCCTGATCGAACCAATTGCGGGCGATACGAATTACTCCTTGGTGAGCTTCGTCTATCGTGAGCCAGACGCGGCTGCCACCGTCAGCTTCGCCGGCCAAATCAGCGGCACCGGCCAGCACCACGAGCCGATGAGGCGCATGCCGCAGACCGACCTCTTGTATTGGACCATCCGAGCACGCAACGACCTGCGCGCAGAGTATCGCTTCGGGTTTAGCGAACAGGCACGGGACGACCAGCCCGATCCACTCAACCCACATATGCAGTTATTCCCCGCCGGCGAGGACAGCTTTCATGGCGACACGGATTTCATGGTCTCAGTCCTAGAGCTGCCCGACGCGCCGCCGCAACCCTGGCTCTTGCCGCGACCAGGCGTGACGCCCGGCCGGCTGGAACAGCACCGCCTTCGCAGCATGATTTTCGGCAACGAACGCCTGCTTACAATCTATACGCCGGCCGGCTATCAGCGTGCCGGCGAACCATACGACTTAGTCCTACTATTTGACCGCTGGACCTACGCTGAGGTAATGGCGACGCCGACCACGCTCGACAACCTGATCGCCGCCGGCGCGCTGCCGCCCGTGGTCGTGGTCATGATCAGTCACATTGACTTCCCGGCGCGTGAACGCGAACTGTCATGCAATCCGGCCAACGCCGAATTCCTCGCCACCGAGCTCATCCCGTGGGTGCGGCAGCAGTATCATGTGACCACCGACCCGGCGCGTACGGTGTTGGGCGGCATGAGCGCCGGCGGGCTGGCGGCGGCCCATGCCGGCTTACTGCATCCTGAAATCTTCGGCAAGATTCTGAGTCAATCGGGCGCCTTCTGGTGGAAACCGGAAGCGGACAGTGAGTGGGAATGGTTGAACCGGCAGTACGCCGCCAGTCCCCGCTTGCCCTTGGCCTTCTATCTCGAAGCGGGCTTGCTCGAATCAGCCCCAGGCGAGGAAGACGGAATGTCGCTGCTAGGCGCCAATCGGCGGATGCGGGATATGCTACAAGCCAAGGACTACCCGGTCCACTACGCCGAGTTCAACGGCCCTCACGTTTTTGTGTGTTGGCAAGGGTCAATTGCGGACGGGCTGGTGGCGTTGCTCGGAGCCTAGCGCATTCCCCCTACCACCATAACGAACCGGCCCGCCAGCAGTGTGCTGACGGGCCGGTTTTCTATGTAACGCAACGGGCTGGGAGATAGTTTTTGCGTGTCTATTGAACCTTCAGTCATTAACTTGGCACAGAGTTAGACGCTCGGATAGCACAAGCGGGAAGCGCAACGTCTTGTGGCCGGCTCATCGCACGGTGAATCCTTGAGACAAAGTATCTGACCCTCTGCGAAAAAAAGCGGCACTTCGGGCCGGCGAGACCGGCCCTCGTGCCGCTTTTCTTCGTCGGCTCTATAACAACGGCTGCGACAGGCCAGCCCTGTTTCTACTGTGCTATGGCTGATGATGGATATCGCACACGCACTGGGAGGTAGTTTTTGTGTCTAATGCGCGCGAGGGAGAGGGGCGAGAATAAGCGGCGGGGAGGCGACTGACAGAGCGGCGCGGGTCACCACGCTGCGTCTGCCCTATCCGCCCCCGAGTCCCCACGCTTCAGGCCCTTCAGACCCTTTATGCCCCTGCCTTTCCGACCTCCGACTTCTGACCTCCGCCCTTTAGCTCTCCGCCTCCGCCCGGTCCACCGCCGCGAACGCCGCTTCAGCGATGCTCATGGCGTCGAGGTGGAACTTCTGATACAGGTCGGCGCGTGCGCCCACCTGGCCGAAGGCATCCACGCCCAGCGCGGTGACCGGCGCGCCGTAGATGCTGCCCAGCCAGGCCAGGCTGTGCGAGGCGCCGTCTTGGATGGTGACGATGGGGGCGCGGCGCTCAGGCAGCGGGATGAGGCCGGCCAGCGCTTCAGGGTGGCCGTTGCTGGGCCGCCCGGCCTGGGCGCTCCAGGTCTCGTACAGGCGGCGCGGGCTGGTCAGGTTGAGCACCTGGGCCGCCACGCCTTCGTCGCGCAGATATTCGGCCGCCGCCAGCGCCTCCGGCACCACCGCGCCGGTGGCCGCCAGCAGCACCACTGGGCCGCCGTTATCGGCTTCTTCTAGCAGGCGGTAGCCGCCGGAGAGCACGCTTTGGCGCAGCACGGTCTCGCCGTAGCGGGCCTGGGCCGCCTTGAACGGCTTCTGGTCCACCGGGCGCGTCGTCAGCCGCAGATAGGTCGAGAGGCCGTGCACCCGGTCAAAGCAGCGGCCGATGGCATCCAGCAGAATCCACTCCAGCTCCTGCCCATAGGCCGGCTCGTACATTTGCAGTTGCGGCAGTTCCATGCCCAGCGAGGGCGTCACCGTGCTTTGGTGCGCGCCGCCCTCGCGCGAGAGCGTGACGCCCGAGGGCGTGCCGGCAAAGATAAACTTGCTGCCGGAATACAGGCCGTAGATCAGCGCATCCAGCCCGCGGCAGATGAACGGGTCGTAGACCGTGCCGATGGGCACCAGCACCTGGCCGCACAACTCGGCCGAGAGGCCCAGCATACCCAGCAGCGAGAACAAATTCATCTCGGAGATGCCCAGCTCAATGTGCTGGCCGGTGGGGCGCTGGCTCCAGCGCATCAGCCGCTGCGTCTCGGTCTCATAGTCCACCGCCTCGTGCGGCGCGTACACGCCGGTCTTGTTGATCCAGCCCGCCAGGCTGGTCGAGATGGATACGTCCGGCGAGGTGGTGACGATGTACTGGCGGATGTGCTCGTGGTCGGCCAGGCGCGTGAGAATGCGCCCGAACATATCCTGCGTGCTGGTCGTGTCGGAGAACGCGCCTACGACGCTGATCGGAATCTCCGGCGCGGGCGTGGCCGGCGGGGGCTCCGCGGCGTGCAGGCGCGCGGCGGCGGCGGCGCAGGCTTGCCCGGCCGGCGTGGCGGGGTCAAAGCCGTCCCACTCATGGCCGGTTTCAACCCCCCACTCGGCTTGCAGCGCCGCCACCTGCTCGGTGCTCAGCAGCATCGAGTGGTTGAGCGGGTGCCCGGCGAAGGGCAAATGCCAGCCCTTGATGGTGTAGGCAAACAGCACCGTCGGGCGGTCGGGGTGCTGATCAAACTCGTTCAGCGCGCCCAGCAGCTCTTGCATGTCATGCCCGCCCAGGTCGGCAATCACGCCCGGCAGGTCGGCGTCGCTAATGTCCTTGATCGCCCGCGCCACGGCCGTGGCCTCTTTCTTCGTCTCCACCGCGCACAGTTGGGCGCGCAGCTCGGCCCCCGGCAGGCGGATGATGGCCTGGTACTGCTCGTTGGCCATGTCGTCGATGCGCCGGCGCAGGGCCTCGCCGCCGGGGCGGGCAAAGGCCGCTTGCAGCCGCCGGCCGTACTTCACCTCCAGC
>JAYUUW010000019.1:0-7031 GCA_043754665.1 Anaerolineales bacterium
GGCAGCAGGCCCACCAGCACGCCGCGCACCACCGGCCCGGCGCTGGAGGTGACCACGAAGCTGTCCACGCCGCGCCCGTCGGGCGAGGCCGGCATGAGCAGGCGCGCGTTCCCATCGACCACCACGCGGCCGGTCACGGCTTCGAGTTCCGCCAGCGCGTGCCGCAGCCCCTCGGAGGCCTCGCGGTAGGGCGCGTCGACCGTGGTGGGCGCTTCGCCGTACCCCACAAAGCGGTAGACGTTCGCCACCACGTCGAACAACAGCACGCGCGTCGTCGCGGTGCCGAAGTCGACCGCCAAGATCGTGTCAGCCGAAGGGGCGTCGCCGTTGCTCACAAGCCTAGGTATCCCCGCATGGCGCTCAGGCGCTCGGCAAAGATCGCCACGCTGGCGGCCAGCGCCCCGGCGTACATCACGCCGAAGGTGATGGCAATAAACACTTGGCCCACGGCCGCCACCGGCCGGGCCAGCGGCGTGCGCTCCACCGGGTTACCCGGCTCGGCCTTGCCGCCGTACCAAAAGAAGCCCAGCGTCACCAGCGTGCCGATGACGGTGAACAGCCCCTCGACCAGCACTTCGCCGAACGGCAAAGCCGACCCGCGCGGCAGCAGGGACACCATGGCCGCGCCGGTCTGTGGGATCAGCGTGCCGGTGATGGCCCCGCCCACCGCCACCGCCGCGCCTACGCCCAGCATGAAGGCCACTACCAGCCCGCCCAGGCGCGGGACAATGTGCACCGTCTTAAGTAATAACAGCACGCCGCCTATACTGCCCGCACTGCCCAGCAGCACGGCGAGCACGATCGTGAAGAAATCGCCGCCGCGGCCAATCCGCACCAGGCCTATCAGGTTCGGCCAAATGACGGCGTACCAGGCCAGCACCACAGCGTAGCCGCTGGTCAGCCCGATAAACAGGTGCGCGGCAATCCGATAGAACGGGTTGTCCGCCACCAGGTAGCTGAGCAGCGCCAGCGTGAGCACCAACGCGATAATGCCGGAAGCCAGGACCATGCGCGCGTTATCTCCTTCTCCGGACCAGCGCCAGCAGTCCGAAGATGAGGTTGCCCATCGTGATGATGACCACCGCCGCCAGCAGGCCGCCGCCCAGCGCGGGCCAGGCCGCCGCCGCCGTGCCCGGCCGGCCCAATTGTTGTTCCAGCACTGCCGCGCCGCCCAGGCCCACTACCAGCCCGTCGAGCTGGGGCGGGACGCTTTCCAGGAACGGCCGCGCCAGCGGTTCGGCGGCGGCGCTTACCACGGCGATCATGGGCACGTCGGGCGCGTTGAGCTGGGCCTGCTCCACCCAGCCGCGTGTGGCGGCCGGCGAGCCGGCGATCAGCACAATCAGGCTGAAGTCGCTCAGCGTTTCAATATCGGCCACGGCCGGCGCATCCCACACCCACGCGTCGCCGCCGTACTGGTCGCTGAAGTCGTTCTGGAAGGCCGAGCGCGGCACCGAGGCGAATTGCAGCAGCCCAATCGGCCCGCCGGGGATGAAGCCCAGGTTCAGGTATTGGGTGCCGTAGGTATAGCTAAAGCCAGTGTCGGCCTGCAATTCATCGGCGGCGGCTTGCAGCAGCCCCTGGCCGACGGCGGCGCCCGTGGCGCGGGTGGCCACGCCCACCACCGGCACGCCCGCGCCCAGCAATTGCCGGAGGATGGCGATGGCGGCCGGGTTCAACTCGCCCTGCTGGGCGGCGTCGTAGTCAAAGGCCACCAGCGCCGGCCGCAGCAGCGCGCCGGCCGCGCCCGACTGCGCCCCCGCCGCCATGATGGCGTTGTAGGCGTCGGTGGCCGAACGCTGCCCGCCGGTGGGCGGCGCGAACAGGCCCGGCAGTTGGAACTGCGCCAGGATGATGGCGGCGGCCAGCACGGCGAACACCACCCAGCGCTCCACGTACTGCGCCACGCGGGCCACGTTGCGCTTGCGCGGTGTGGCGGCGGCCTCGCTTTGCTGCAAACCGGTCAGCAGCTTGGCATGCTCAGTGTGCATGGCGCTCACCGCCAGCCGGTTCACGGCCGGGGCGGCGCGGTGCAGCTGGGCCACGGCCGGCTCGGCCCGCAGCACGCCGCGCATGCCGGCCAGCACGCCCAGCCGTTCTTCGTAGTCGTCGCCCTCGCCGGCGGTCGCTTGGGCAATATCCACCGGGCGCATGGCCGATAGCCATGCCGGCAGCGCCCCCGCGGCGGTGGCGTCGGCCGGCAGGGCCGGCCCGCCGCTCACCATGGTCGCCTCGGCCTCGCTGGGCTCGGGCGTGGGCGGCGCGGCGGCAGCCAGTTCTTGTTGGAAGGCGGCCGTCTCGGCGGCGCGCAGTTGGCGTTCTTCGCGCGCCAGCGGCGGCAGCCCGCGCATGGCCCGCAGCCAATCGGGCATCTCTTCGGGCGGCGGGTCGTTCTCGCCCGGCAGCCCGCGCATGGTCTTCAGCCATTCGGGCAGTTCGGTTTCGGGCGTCGGCTGAATCTCCGGCCCGGCGGCGCTGGTGCTGGCGCTCAGCGGCGCGGCCGGCGGCGTCTTGCTGGCGGCGGCCAATTCGTCGAGCCAGGCCGGGGCTTCGGCCGGCAGCGGCATGCTGCCCAGGTCGAGCGGGTTCTCGGCTTCGGCGGGTTTCAGCGCTGCGGCCATGGCGGACGGCATGGGAACTTCGGCGCTCGGCGCACCGGCGCTCGGCTCGGAGGAGAGCGTGTTCAGCCAGGCCAGCGTGTCGTTGTCCAGGTCGGGCGCGTCGCTGCCGGCTCCAGCGGCGGCCGGGGCCAGGGCGGTCAGCCAGTCGGGCAAGTCGGCTGCCGTGGAGGTGGGCGTGATGAGCGGCGGTTCAGCAGCGGGCGGCGGCGGGGCCGGTGTGAAGCTGGCCGCGCTCGGCGTGGGCTGGCTGGGCGGCGCCATTGTGGCCCCGGCGTCAGCCAGGGCGTCGGCGCTGGGCGACAGGCTGCGCAGCCAATCGGGCAGGTCGTTGTCGGCCGCCAGCGCGGGCGCATACCCGGCCGGGTCGGTCGTCATGGGCGCGGCCGGCGGCGGCAGCGCGGCGGGTGCTTCCGGCTCCCGGGTGTCGGCCGGTTTCAGCCAAGCGGGCAGGCCCTCGGCCACCGCGCTGGAGGGCCGGGCGGCGGGCGCGCTGGCTTCGGCCGGCGGCGTCTCTGGTTCCAGCGCGTCGGCCGGCTTCAGCCAGGCGGGCAGGCCCTCGGCCACCGCGCTCGACGGCGGGGGGGCGGGGGGCGGGGCGCTCTCACCGGCCGACAGGGCCTTGAGCCAATCGGGCAATTCGGCGTCGACGCTGGGGGCGTCGGTCGGCGGCGGCGGCTGGTTGCCCAGCCAGTCCGTCATCTTCTTTTTCTTCTTGGGCTTATTCGGCACCGGGATGGTTTCATCCGCCGCGCCGGGGGTGATGATGGCGCGCAGCCAGGCCGGCAGGTCTTCCGACCCGGCTTCGCCCCCGGCCGTGTCGACCGGCTCGGCTTCGGTTGCGGCGGGCGCGAGGTCGCTGGGGCTATCGCTTGGCGGCGTGTAGTCGGCCGGCTCTTCATCGGGATCAGGCAGCGGCTCCGGCCCAGCAATGGTGCCGGTACGCATCCACTCGGGCAGCGCCTGCATCCGGTGCGCCGAAGAGGCGTGCGGGTTGGGCTCGGCCTCACTGCCGCCCAGCGGCGTGGAGGTGCGAATGTTCTTCAGCCAATCGGGCAGGTCGCTGGTGCCAGCGGGCGGCGGGGGGCCGGCCGCCCGCGCCGCCGGCGAGTCGGCGGGCAGCGGGCCGGAAACGGGCAGGGTGCTCGTGCCGCCGGCCAGGTTCTTAAGCCAATCGGGCACGTCGTTCACGGCCGGCGGTTCCACCGGGGCATTGCCGGGCCGGGCGTTCAGCCAATCGGTCATCTTGCGGCGCGGCTTGGCGTCGGAGGCTCCCGCGCCGGGCAGGGTGGGCGCGTTGGGGTCGCGCAGCCAATCGGGCAATTCTTCGCTGCCGGGGGTCACTTCCGTCGGCGGCGGCGCGTAGGCGGCCGGTTCTTCAGCGGCGGCGGGGGTCTCGGCCTCCGCCGCGCCGCCGGTCCACATCCAATCGGGCTCGTTGCTGGCGGCGGCCGTGTCGAGGCCGGTGGGGGCCGGGGCGTCGTCGGTCATGCCGCGCAGCCGGCTCATCCAGTTGGCGGGCGAGGGCTCCACCGGCTCTTCGGGTTCTGGTTCCGGCTCGTCGGCCGGGGTCAGCGGGGCGCTGGCGCCCATGCTCCGCAGCCGGTTCATCAAATTGCCGGCGGGGGCTTGGGTGTCATCGGCGGCGGGGGTGGTCGCCGCCGGGCCGCCCGCCACCATGGGCTTGAGGCGCGCCTGACAGTACTGGCAGACTTCTAAATGGGAGGGGTTGGCGCGCCCGCAGGCCTGGCAGCGCACGGTCTGGGTGCCGCCGCCGATGAGGGTCTCGTCGGCCGCCGGGCGCGGCGCGGCCGGTTTGGCCGGGGCGTCGGGGTGCAGGGGCAGGTCGCAGAATTGGCAAACGTCCAGAAAATCTGGGTTGGGTTTGCCGCACGATGGGCAGCGAATAATGGCCATCGACTAGGTCTCGTTAGTCGCCATACGGCCGGTCGAGGCCGATGAGCACGCGCAGGCCGGTGGCAATGGCGCCCAGCGCCACGCCCAGCAGCAGGCCGCGCGCCCCGGCCGTAGCCGGCAGTTGGGTGACCGTCCGCAGCAGGTCGCGCACGGTGGCGCCGCCCACGATCGCCGAGCCTTCCAGCCCGGCCGGCCAGGGGGCCAGCACCAGCAGCGCCAGCACCACAGTGACCACAAACACCAGGCTGGTGAAGGCCGGGCGGGTGCGCAGCAGCCGGTAGGCGGCGAAGACCAGGAAGAAAGCAATCAGCCCGGCCAGCGCCGCGCCGCCCGCGCCGATGAGGTAAGTGAGCAGCCACTGGTTGGCGGCGTTGGCCGCGCCGTGGCCCCAGCCGATATACGGGGCCAGCACGTTGACGATGATGACCAGGCCGAAGCCCAGCAGCACAAACAGGCTGTAGAACCAACCCGGCCGCTGGTTGACGAACTTGCGGCCATGCACCACCAGCAGGTTGAGCGCCCCCGCCAGCACCGCCCAGGCCGTCAGCAGGCTGACGATGGCCAGCATCAGCAGCCGCACCGACAACAGGCCGTTCAGCGGGCCGTCGACGTTGGCGGGCAAGAAGTAGCCCAGCAGCGTGACCAGGCCGGCCGCCATGGCGATGAGGGTAGCGATGATGTTGAACAGGCGAAAGCGCACGGTGTCTTCCGGTGCGGGCTGTGGTTAGAACAGCCCCAAGGTCTTAGCCAGCACGCCGATGACAATGACGACGCCCAGGATCAGGCGCATGGCATCTTGCGCCGCCAGACTGCCCAGGTGTTCGGGGCGGCCGTTCACATACGCGCCCCCGGCGAACAAGTCTTCCCCGATGACGGGGTGGTCGGCGGTGGCGAACAGCACCGCTTGGGCGGTCAGGTTGTCCGCGCCGGCCAGGGTGGTCACCCCAGCGCGCTGGCCGCCTTCGGTCATCAGCGCAACTTCGGGTCCCACCGAGCCAATCAGCAGCGCCCCGGCCACGGCCTCATCGCGCGGCAGCATGGTCTGCGCCGCGCCAAAGGCCGCCGGCGACTGCCCCACCACCTGCGCCGCCTCCGGCTCGTAGCGCGTTAACGCATTTTGCCGCGCATACACGTTGCGCAGCACGTCTTGGGCCAGCAGCATGGCGGTGCCGTCGGCGGTGGTCACCATCGGCGGGCGGTCGCTGCGGGCGGCGGCGTCAGAAATCTGGTCGAGCAGCACCAGCCCAGCCACCATGGCGGCGGTGTCGGTCTCGCCCACCGTGCCGCTGCCCAGCGAGAAGTGCAGCCGCTTGCCGGTCTCCACCGCCGTGCCGACCGTGGCCGGCAGGCTCTGGTAGGCATCAATACGCCGCAGTACGCGCGGGCGCACGCCTCTCCGCCGCGCCAGGAGTGTGAACACTCCCAGCAGGCCGAGAAAGACGAAAATAACGATCAGCCCCCAAATTTGCGTGGTCACGCCCGCGTCTCCCCCGCGCTGCCGGCCGGCGACGCCAAAAGCCCGGCCAGGGCCTGCACCGCCTCCGGGTCTTCCAGCACCGCCGCCAGCTCGTTCAGGCCGGTGGTGGCGTCGAACACGCTCAGCACCGGCGCGGCGGCATACAGCGTCTGCGCCCCAAAGAAGGTCAGCGGCCCGCCGTGGGTCAGCAGCGACGCGGCCAGGCCCCCGAG
The DNA here is from genome assembly GCA_043754665.1 of Anaerolineales bacterium. GTDB lineage: Bacteria > Chloroflexota > Anaerolineae > Anaerolineales > UBA6663 > JADZEK01. The sequence continues at coordinate 6,225 of JAYUUW010000019.1, forward strand.
CCCCAGGCCCCGCAGCCGGCGCGCCGCGCGTTGGACCGCTGAATCCTGCTGTTCGGCGAACATTAATGGCGAGTATAGCACAGAGAGATTCGCAAGCATAGCAACCTAGCGTACCGGTGGGAGCATTGCAAGGACCGTGCCAACATATGAGGGATAGGGCGATAGCCGGGGGCCGCCCGTGCCGGGCGGAGAGAAAAAAGAAAGAGAAAGAGAAAAAGAACGATCCGGCTGATGTGACACCGCATCAGGCGCGGGGAGGCCGGGAATTCTCGTCTAATCCGCGCGATAGGCGTCCCAGCGCCGAGGGAGGTGGGAGGCGACTGGAACATGCGTCCGTGAAAATGGTCGGATTCATTGCCCCGCCACCTGCGGTGACCCGGCCCAGCCCCTTAGCTCCACCACCCGCCTGCCGTCACTCGCCCGCCGGATTTGTCATTCCGAAGCCGGCCTCAGGTATTCTGGCCTAGCGCTCCCCTCGGGCCGGTGAGGAATCCGCAACTCGGACCCACTCGGCCCTGCGCTTGGTTGTGTCGCCGTGACATATTCTCAGCAACCGCGCCTTATGCTGTTTTGCCCACCGCCGCCTGCGTTGACCCGGCCCTGCCCCCTTACAAGGGTAGGTTTTTTAGAAGAGAAAAGGTGGCACAATCTCACTGACCTAACCGCCAAGTCAGGAGTGAGAGCATGCCACCCAGAGAGAGTATAGCGCAACGGACGGCGGAGTTGAGGCAGCATTTGCCGGCCCTGTCGCAGCCGCAGGCGAAGGTACTGGCGGAGTGGAGCTACGGAGTGCAGACCGTGCAGCGC
>JAYUUW010000020.1:0-7462 GCA_043754665.1 Anaerolineales bacterium
CCGCGCCCGCGCCTGGGCCACCACGACCCTGTGGGCCGGGCTGCTGTGGGTGGTGCTGGCCATGGCCCCCATCCCCGGCACCACGTTCATCGGCATACCGGTCTCGCTCTACGCGCTGCTGGGCGGCTGGGTCAGCGCCCGCGAGGGGCGGGCGGCCGGCGACCGCGTGGCCGTGCGCCGCGCACGTTGGGGCATGGGTTTGGGCTGTGCCGGCTATGTCTACCTGACGCTCTTCTTTCTCTTTGCCGGCACGGTGCTCGCCGCCGGCCTCATTGCGGCCCTCCGCGCCGCCGGGGATGGATCACCATGAGCTTTGCCAACGGCTTGATTGATCTACGCAGTGATACGGTCACGCACCCCACGCCGGCCATGCGCCAGGCGATGGCGACGGCCGAGGTGGGCGACGATGTGTTCGGCGACGACCCGACCATCCATCGCTTGGAGGCGCGCGCCGCCGACCTGACCGGCCACGCCGCCGGGCTGTTTGTGGCCTCTGGCACCATGGGCAACCTGATCGCGCTGTTGACGCACGGCGCGCGCGGGCAGGAGGTCATCCTCGGCCAGCAGTCGCACATTTACCTGAACGAGGGCGGCGGCATGGCGGCGCTGGCCGGCCTGCAAGCCTACCCGCTGCCCAACCAGCCCGATGGCACGCTGCGGGTCGAAGACATCGCGGCCGCCATCCGCTCGGAGGACGTGCATCATCCGCGCACGCGCCTGGTCTGCCTGGAGAACACGCAGAATATTTGCGGGGGCGTGCCGCTGACGGCGGCCTATACCCGCCAGGTGGCCGACCTGGCGCACAGCCGCGGCCTCAAGCTGCACCTCGACGGGGCGCGGTTGTTCAACGCGGCGGTGGCGCTGGGCGTCAGCGCTGAGGCGCTGGCCGAGCCGGCCGACTCGGTCATGTTCTGTCTCTCGAAGGGGCTGTGCGCGCCGGTGGGTTCGATGCTGTGCGGCTCGCAGGATTTCATTGCCGAGGCGCGCCGCAACCGCAAGCTGGTGGGCGGCGGCCTGCGCCAGGCCGGCATTCTGGCAGCGGCCGGCCTGGTGGCGCTGGATGCCATGATCGAGCGCCTGGACGACGACCATGCCAACGCGCGCCAGTTGGCGGCCGGACTGCGGGGCGTGGCGGGGATTGACCTCGCCGCGGCCGAGCCGGCCACCAACATGGTTTACTTCGCGCTGAGCCGCAAGGCGCGGGTGATGCCCGACCAGCTCGTGGATCATCTGCGGCGGCGCGGCGTGGTGCTCGATGGCGACGGCGGCCGGCGCTTTCGGTTGGTGACGCACAACTGGGTCAGCGCCGCCGATGTGGACCGCAGCGTGGCGGCCTTCACCGAGGTGCTAGGCTCCGCTTGAGGCGTCGCTCTCACTCTCCAGCATCGTCTTAAGCCGGTTCAGCCGCTTATCCCACAGGGTGTTCAGCGCCTGCGTCCAACGGTTGACCTCCGCCAGCGGCTCGGGCGTGAGGGTGTAGCGCTTCTCGCGCCCCAGTTGGTGCACGGCCACCAGCCCCGCGCCTTGCAGCACGCGCAGGTGCTTGATGATCCCCTGGCGCGAGATGTCGTACTGCGTGGCCAATTGCGTGGCCGTGCGCGGGCTGTGCTGGGCCAGGTTGGTGAGCAGCTGCCGCCGGGTGGGATCGGCCAGCGCGGTGAAGACGGGCGCGGCGTTCATGCGTGGGCCGCCGGCCTTAGAAGCCGCTCGGCACCGGCAGCGGCTGGCCGGCGATGAGGGCGCGGATGTTTTGCAGCATCATGCCGAAGCCGAACGTGCTCTGCTCCATGCTGGCCCAGCGCATGTCGGCCTCGTCCAGCTCATAGCCCAGGTACAGCAAGGTCAGGCGCGTGCCGCCGTTTTCTTCGGTCAGCGTGTAGTCGGTGCGTTTCTCACCGGCGCCGGGGGTCTCGCTGGGGTGGCGCATCACCAGCCGCGTCGGCGGGTCGAGCACCTCAATCACCGACAGGTACAGTTCAGCCTTCGTGCCTGGGTCCACCACATAGAAGCGCCCGCCGACGGCTGCGGCCGTGAGCACCCACGGGGTGGTGGGCGAGAACCAGGCCTGGAATTGCTGCGGGTCGATCAGCGCCTGCCACACCCGGGCGCGCGGCGCGTTGATCCAGATGCTGCGCTCGATGGCGAGCTGCTTCTCCGGCGCGCGCCAAAAGCCGAGCAGCGGGCCGACATAGGCTTGCGGGAAGGGCAGGTCGGTCCCGGCCAGGTGCGCGGCCAAGTTTTGCAGCGTCTGCTCCCAGGCGGCGCCGGCCAGACCCAGCCGGTCGGCGCGGGCGGCGGCGGGCAGGGCCTCCAGCCCGGTCAGGCTGACGGTCAGGCGGGTGCCCGCGCCCTCGTCGGCCAGGGTGTAGGTCGTGGTCAGCAGTTGATCGGGCAGGCCGCGCATGGCCGCTTCGCGCTGCGGCGTGACGATATGTAGCGTGACCAGATCAATGGCCATCGGCCCCATCAGCACGGCCAGGCGGCCGTCGGCGTCCAGCGTCATCTGCGCGCCGGGCAGGCTGGGCGCCAGCCACTTGACGAGCTGGTCGGGGTCGGTGACGGCCTGCCACACCTGGGCGCGGGGGGCACTGATGAGTTGGCTGCGAGTAAGGCTGTTGGCTTCCATCAAGCATCTCCTATGTGTAACCGAAAGGTTGCACATAGTGTATCCGAAACTGGATCGGAAGTCAACGCGCAATTGCCGCTATCGCCAGGCTCACTCATCATCGGCCACCAATTTTTCAGTGGCTGCTATTGACGCTGCTCTTGGCTTATGGTATATTTTCGCGGCTGTCTGGACCCGTGGTGTAGCGGCCAAACATGCGGCCCTGTCAAGGCCGAGATCGCGGGTTCGAATCCCGTCGGGTCCGCTCTGCTTCACTGTCAACCACCTGGTGGACACCCAACTGAAGGCCAAGTGATTGCTCCCTTAGCCTGACCGACAAACACTCTTTCGGGTACAATCCGGGAGAGTGTTTTTCATTTAATGCACTCGGCCACTTGGCCTGCTCGGCGGCGCGGGCCGGACCAACCTGGGGCAACCCCTGCCACTGCCTCCGCCTGCGCCGCGCGCCACCGTTCCCTCTGAGGGATCACCATGCCCATTCAATCTGCCATCAGCCCGCGAAAATTACCATTGGTCCGTCTGCCCTGGCTGGCGCTGGCCGCCGCCGGGGGTCTGGCGCTGGCGGTGATGCTCCTCATGCCGCTGCGCGCCGCCCGCGCCGACCCGCCCGCGGTGACGACCCCGGCCGACAGCGGCGTGGGCTCGCTGCGCGCGGCGCTGAGTGTGGCGCTCGACGGCGAGACCGTGGTGTTCAACCTGCCGCCCAACAGTGTCATCACCCTCACGAGCGCGCTGACCGTCACCACCGCCATCACCATTGACGGCGCCGGCGCTCCGAACCTGACCATTAGCGGCGACGGCGTCACGCGCGTCTTCAGCGTCACCGCGCCGCTGCACCTCCTCAGCCTCACCGTGGCGGGCGGCGTGGCCACTGGCCCCGGCGGCGGCCTGTACACCACCAGCCCCGTCACCCTCACCGGCGTCACCTTTCGCGCCAACGCCACCGTCGATGCGCGCGGCGGCGGCTTGTATACCCAAGCCACGCTCAACGCCACCAATTCAAATTTCCTCACCAACACCGTCACGGCCATCACCAGCACGGCGGGCATCAATCGCGGCGGCGGCGCGTATGCCGAAGGCGGCGTGGTCATGGTCGGCGGCCTGTTCTTCAACAACCGCATCCTCGGCGCCGGCAGCGGCGGCGGGCTGGGCACCAGCAGCGACGCCAGTTTGACCGGGACGCAGTTAATCAGCAACACCACCGGCGACTCAGCCGGCGGCCTGCGCGTGGTGGGCGCGGCCACGCTCACCAGCCTGATTGTGCGCGACAATGTGGCCGGCTCGGTCGGCGGCGGCCTGCTGGTGAACGGCACGGCCATCGTGAGCGACTCGGTGTTTGCCGGCAACCATGCCGGCGCCACGGGCGGCGGCGCGCGGTTCAGCGGGCCGGCCACGCTGCTGGGCGGCACGTTTGTCACCAACAGCACCAACAGCATCGGCGGCGGCCTATATGCGGGCGTCGGGTTGGTCTTCTCCGGCACCGCTTTCCTCACCAACACCGCCGTGGGCGACGGCGGCGGCCTGTATGTCGTCGGCGGCGTGGCCGTGGGTGCAGGCGGGCTGCTGCGCGGCAACACCGCCGGCGAGGATGGCGGCGGCCTGGTGGCCTTCAGCGGCGCGCATCTCACTGGCACCCAATTCTTCAACAACAGCGCCGTGGGCAATGGCGGCGGCCTGGAGTTGGATGGCGGCGATGGGCGGCTAGTCAACCTGCTGGCAGCCAACAACACCGCCGGCGACACGGGCGCGGGCCTGCACCTGACGACCGCCGGCGAGGTGGTCGTGCTGCACGTCACCGTCGCCGCGGCCGCCGCCAACCCTGGCTCGGCCATCGCCGTGGAAGATGGCACCGTCACGCTCACCAACACCATTCTGGCCGGCCACGCCACCGGCCTCGCGCTGTTGGGCGGCGCGGCGGCGGAAGATTACACGCTGTTCTACAACACCACCGTTACCGCCACCGCCGGGGTGTCACTGGGGGCCAACAGCTTGCTTGGTAACCCACAGTTTGTGAATGCCGCCGCCGGCGACTTTCACCTGGGCCTGTTCAGCGCGGCCACCAATGCCGGCGCCGACGCCGGTGTGCTCACCGACCTCGACGGCGCGCCCCGGCCGTTCGACGGCGCGTTCGACCTCGGCGCGTACGAGCGCCAAGTCGTGGAGCGCCTGCTCTACCTGCCGCTGATACTGCGCTAAGCGCCGGCCGGCTCATAGCGCGGCGGTTTGCCACTCTGCCGGCAAGGTGGGCGGCTGCCACTCCGCCGGTGGCCGCCAGTTCAGCCACGCGCCATCAAACGGATATTGCCGCGCTTCAATCGCCGCGATGATGGCCGGCTGTGCCTGGGCGATCGCGGCGGACCACGCCGGCTCAATGCCGCCTGACTGGAGCCCGGCGTCGTAGTCCTCGGTGTCTTTCAACTCCCATGATTGGGAGGAATCAACCACCAGGTCTAGGTCCAGATCCAGCGTGTCGAACCCCAAGCGCGTGCGCCGGAAGGGCAGTTGAAAGTTCACGTAGTAGCCCCGAAACGCCCCGGTCGCCGCTTCCCAAATGTACTCGGTCGCGTAGTAGCGACCAGGCTCCAGCAGCATCAGAAACCGATTGGTCTGCCAATGAGTGCGGCGCAGTTGCCACGCCCCGCCCAGGCTGTCGCTCCAGCGGGTGCCGTGGGAGAAGTCCCCATGCCCCCAGCGGAAGTAGCCCTCGGGAAAAGCACACTCCGCGCCCGGCACGAGCAGCAGCACCGTTTCGGTCGGCGTGTCTTTGACCACGCGCACCGCTTGGGCCGCCCACACCCGGGCGTTAAAAACGCCGCGCAGCACCGCGCTGTCACCCGGTTTCCAATAGTTGTCCATGGCTGCCCTCCCGCGCTTGGCCCGCGTCCCTCGTCGTGGCATTCTCGGCTACAATCACCGTCGGCAAATTGCCTTTCTACAGGGACGGTTATGACCAACGATCCTCGCTCTGGCTTCTACCGCAGCCAATTCTATGGGCCTTACGTTCGCACCGTGCGCGCCTTGCAGTCCGCCCGCCAGTGGTTCTTTGACCTCGGGCCGCGCCTGGCCGAGCGCGCCGGCGGCCACCCGCCCGTGCCCTCGCCGCGCCTCATGCACTTCGTCACCGGCACCACCGACCTCAACTGGTTCTTGCTCTCCGGCCGCCAGGGCGCGCTCAGCATCGAAGCTATCTTGCAGAAGAACAAGCTGGCCCTCAAAGATTTTAAAGCCGTGCTCGATTTCGGCGGCGGCATCGGCCGCGTCATCCGCCACTTCGACCACCTGCGCGGCCCGCAGTTCTTCGGCTGCGACTACAACCCCGAGTTGATCGCCTGGTGCCGGCAGAACCTCAAGTTCGCGCAGTTCCAGGTGAACGCGCTCGAAGGCCGTCTCAACTATGCCGACGGCCAGTTCGACCTGATCTACGCGCTCTCGGTCTTCACCCACCTCACGCTGCCCCAGCAGGATTTCTGGATGCAGGAGCTGGGCCGCATCCTGCGCCCCGGCGGCTATCTGCTCATCTCGGTGCACGGCGACTACTACCTGCGCGACCTCACGCCCGAGCAGCAGACCGCCTACCAAGCCGGCGAGCGGCTGGTCTTTGGCGGCGACCAGGCCGGCACCAACATCTGCACCACCTACCACTCGCCCGCCGCTGTGCGCCGGCACCTGGCTGTCGGCTACACCATCGTCGATTTCGTGGCCGAGGGCGCGTTGGGCAACCCCAAGCAGGACTACTGGCTGCTGCGCAAGCCTTAAGGCCCGGCCGGTGGGTCTCGCTTTCGCGCATCTGCATACCCACTCTTATTATTCCCTGCTGGAGGGCGTTCCGTCGCCCGCCCAGCTAGTGGATGCCGCCGTGCGCGCCGGGCAGGGCGCGCTGGCCCTCACCGACACCCACGGCCTGATTGGCGCAATTGAGTTCTACGACGCCTGCGTGGCCCAGGGCGTGCGCCCGCTGCTCGGCCTGGAACTGGCGGTGCTGCCGCCGCCCGGCTGGCTCGACCCGCGCCCCGGCCAACTGGTGCTGCTGGCCTGCGACCTGGCCGGCTGGGGCGGCCTGTGCCGCCTGAGCAGCCGCGTCCAAACCATTCCCGACCGCGACCCCAGCCTCGGCCTGCCGTTTGACGCCCTCGCTAACGAGGCCGGGCACCTCATCTGCCTCACCGGCGGGCATGCTGGGCTGGCGCACCAACTCGCCGCCACCGGCCAGGGTCCGCTCGCCACGCGCTGGCTGCGCCACTTGCGCGACGCTTTCGGTGACCGGCTGTACGTCGAACTGGCCCCGGCCTGGCCCGTCAACGGGCAGGGCGAGGCCCAGGCGCACGCCGCGCTGGTGGCGCTGGCTCGCCAACTGCGTGTGCCCTACGTCGCCACTGGCAACGTCCACACGCTCAGCCCCGACCAGGACGCGCTCCAGCGCACGCTGACGGCCATGCGCACGCTCACCCCGCTCGACCGCCTGCCGCCCGAGGCCGCCGCGCCCCCTGGCAGCCACTGGCTCGACACGGGGGCCATGCTGCGCCGCCACGCCGCGCACCCCGAGGCCGTGGGCCAGGCCGCCGAGATCGCCGACCGCTGCCGCCTCGAACTGCCGCTGGGCATTCCGCACTATCCCGAAATCCCACTGCCCGCCGGCGACACGGCCGTGGGCGCGCTGCGCCGCCGCGCCGAGGCCGGGGCGGTGCGGCTCTACGGCGGCTTGACGCTCGAAATCCAAACGCGCCTCGACCATGAGCTCACCGTCATCGGCGACCGGGGCTACGCGCCGCTCTTCCTGATCATGGAAGAGATCATGGCCTTCGCCCGCCAGACCGGCGTGCCCACCTCGTCGCGCGG
>JAYUUW010000021.1:0-1939 GCA_043754665.1 Anaerolineales bacterium
GCGGCGCGCTACGGCGTGACGCACCTGGCCGGGCACCGCGACTTTCAGCCGGAGGAGACGGTGTGCCCCGGCGCACAGTTGGAGCCGCTGCTGCCCGACCTGGCGGCGGCGCTGGGCCTGAGCTATGGCACGAGCGGGTATGTGCCGCCAGGCTGAGGCCGGTTGAAATCGCCGTCAGGGGCGCACACGATTTCTTGTCATCGGCTTCTAGTTTCTTGTCATTCTTGTCATCGGCTTCTAGTTTCTTGTCACTCTTGTCATCGGCTTCTAGTTTCTTGTCACTCTTGTCATTGGCTTCCGGTTTCTTGTCACTCTTGTCATCTTGACATAAGAAACAGGCCGAGGGCGAGCGGGTCGAGCCAGTATTCGTTCATGCCCATAAGCATGCCGAGTAATTGTTCTACTAACAAGCCCGCGTTGGCGCGCAGAGAATATTTTAAGATTGGCGGCGGCGCGCTAGAGTGGAGCCGGAAAGCGGCCCGCGGCGTACTCAGGAAGGACAGCGCCCATGGCGGAAAACGAGATCGCGTTGGCGGTGATGACGCCGGAGACCTACGGGCCGTGGCTGGCGGAGGCGATCCGCGAATATGCCGCCGACCTGGCGGCGAACAATGGCCTATCGGCTGAGGCGGCGCTGGCCCGCTCGGAGCACGACTTTAACGAGCTGCTGCCACAGGGGCCGGCGACGCCCCAGCAGCATGTCTTCAGCATCCTGGCCGCGCCGGAACCGGGGGCGGCGGTGCGGCCAATTGGCGTGATTTGGTTTGCCGAGCGCGACAACCCGCCGACGGCCTTTGTGTATGACTTCAGCGTCGAGCCGGCGTATCGCGGGCGGGGCTATGGGGCGCAGGCGCTGCTGGCGATTGAGGCCAAGGTGAAGGCGCTGGGCCTGAAGCGGATTGGGCTGCATGTGTTCGGCAAGAACACCGGGGCGCGGCGGCTGTATGAGCGCCTGGGCTACCAGACCACCAACGTGAACATGGCGAAGGAGTTGGAGTAGGGCGGGGCCTCAAGGCAACGGCGATGGCCACAAAGGGGCACACAGGAGAAAGAAGGGCATAAAGGGTCTGAAGGGTATTAGGGGGACTCAAGGGACTCGGGGGACTCGGGGGAGGCTGACGCAGATGATCGGCCGGGTCCGCCGAAAAATTGGGTTGCACCAGACCGCTGATGCGATTGACTTATGAAACAAATGTTCTATAATCCAGCCCGTCACAGGAACCCCCAACCCGCCCACGGAGCCAGCATATGCGCAAACTCATCGTCAGCAACTTGGCTACCCTCGACGGCTATTACGAAGGCAAAGATAAAAGCATCAACGGCCTGTTTGACTACTACCACGACGACTACAGCGGCGACAACCGCTTTGACTTCTACAATGCCGACCGGCTGCGGGCCGCCGACTACCTGCTGTTGAGCCGCGCGACGTTCTTGGGCAACCAGGGGTTCTGGCCGGAACTGGCCAAGGACCCCAAGGCCACGGCCATCCGGCAAGAAACGGCGGCGCTCTTCCAGTCGGTGCCGAAGCTGGTGATCTCCGACAAGCTGACCACCGCCGAACTGAACCCCTGGACCAACACGCGCATCATCCCCCGCGCCGACGCCTATACCGAGATCGCCGCGCTCAAGCAGCAGGCCGGGCGCGACATCTTGGTGCTCATGAGCCGCCTGCTCTGGAATGACCTGCTGCGCCACGATCTGGTGGATGAGCTGCACATCACTTATTTCCCCCTGATCGCCGGCGAGGGCACGCCGCTGTTCGAGGGCCGCCCGCCGGTGGCGCTCAAGCTGCTCCAGACTAGCAGTTGGCAAGGCTCGGGCAATTTGCTGGCCGTGTATCAGGTCGGCCGGATGCCGGCGTAGCGCGCACCGCCGGTCACACGCACAAGCGGGTGGACAACTAACTGTCCACCCGCTTTCATTTCCAGCGTGGGCGGGC
>JAYUUW010000022.1:0-3542 GCA_043754665.1 Anaerolineales bacterium
GACGAGGCGCTCGACGGTTTGCGGGCTAGCAGGCATGGGCGGGTGACCAACACATAAGCTCTATTATGCCCCGTTTTTCAAGAAGCGTTTTTCGATCTCAGTGATCTTGTCGATCCGGCGCTGGTGGCGGCCCCCAGCGTAGGGCGTGGCCAGCCAGGTTTGGGCAATGGTGCGGGCCAGCGCCACGCCGATTAGCCCGGCCCCCAGGGTGAGCACGTTGGCGTCGTTGTGCTCGCGGCTGTTCACGGCGCTGGAGTAATCGTAGCACAGCGCGGCGCGTACGCCCGGCACCTTGTTGGCGGCCATGGCGCTGCCGATGCCCGCGCCGTCGATCACAATGCCGCGCCAGGCCTCGCCCGCGCCCACCAGCCGGGCCACGGCGTAGGCCAGGTCGGGGTAGTCCACCGCCTCGGTCGAGTGCGTGCCGCAGTCGCGGACGGTGTAGCCGAGTTCGCCTAGATAGTCTTTGAGATTTTGCTTGAGCGCGTAGCCGCCGTGGTCGGCCCCCAGGGCCACAATGCCGCTGGTCTTAGCCGGCCTAGGCGCGGCGGCCGGAACCGCAGCGGGCGCCGGCTCGGCCTCGCCGCCCAGGGTGCGGCGCACCACCCGGGTGACCAGGTCGCGCAGTTCAGCTTCAGACAGAGTGGGAGCAGCCATAACAACAGGTGGGACCGGGTCGGCTCAGGCGCTTCAGGGATAGGCCGTCGCGCTGACGGCGGGATAAGCCGCCGTGGTGGCGGCTGGACTAACCGGCGCGCTGGCGTAGGTGTAGTGCGGCACCAGCCCCCACAGCGTGGGCGGCCAATAGACGAATATGGCCCGGCCGATCAGGTAGTGCCGGGCGAGCGGCCCCCAACTGTGCGAGTCGGATGAGCTGTTGCGGTTATCCCCCAGGACGAAATACTCGTCGGGGCTAAGGGTCCAGGTGTTCTCATAAGTGGGCGGGGCCGAGATATACGGCTCGTCCAGCGGCACGCCGTTGACTGAAACGATGCCGCGGGCCACGCTGACCGTCTCGCCCGGCAGGCCGATGATGCGCTTGATGAAGTCGCGCTCGGTGGCCAGCGGGTAGTTGAAGACGATGACATCGCCGCGCTTGGGGTCGCTTAGCCGGTACGATACCTTATCGACCAAAACGTACTGGTCGGGGTGCATCGACGGCTCCATGCTCGAGCCTTCGATGCGGAAGCGGCCGGTGCCGAAGTTCACCGCGACGTAAATGATCACGGTGAGCAGAATGGTCTCGATGATTTCCCGCAGCATACCCTTGCCGGGGGCCGGCTGGGCAGGCGCGACCGGACCGCCGGTGGGGGCGTCGGACGGGCTGGGCGGTGGGGCGGGTGGAGTCTCAGTGGTGGTGAAAGACAAAGCGCGGCTCCTGCTACCAATACGCACGTGCGTGGCAGGGATTATAAAGCGAAAGGGAATGAGCGGGAAGGCAGAGAATGATGAGAGGCTGGGTGTGGGAGGTGAGAGGTGGGAAGTGGGAAGTCGGAGGTCAGAGGTCGGAAGGGGCGGGAAGCAGGCGGCGATTGTATTTCCAGCCCTGAACTTGACAGTCATAGGCGCGAGAAGGCTTGGGTTAGTCGCAGCCGTGGTCATAGAGCCGACCCCAAAAGAAGGGAAACGCAGCACGAGGGCCGGCCCCGCCGGCCCGAAGTGCTGCGTTGTCGATTGGGTCAGATACGAGACATTATTGGAAATAGGAGCGAGCACCCCGGTTTCCCATCCCCAGGACTGCACCCCAACAAATTAACTGTCATTCTGAGCGCAGTCGCGCCTCGCCGCTACCAACGCTCCGGTCGCGCGCGAAGAATCTCACCGCTAGATGTTCCCAAACGCCAGTCCATGAGCGATCATCCCTGAGCGCTTGGTCATTGGTCTATTTCCGATAAGGTCTACGTTCTATCAAGAACCCACGGTGCGGTGAGGCGGCCTACTGACGGTGTCAAGACAATGCCTGTCGCCCCTGGCGGCGACTGCTACTCGCGCTTGTCTTTCTTGCGGAAGCTGAAGCGCACGGGCGTGCCGAGGAACGTGTACTCGGCGCGCAGCCGGTTCTCCAGGTAGCGCTTGTACGAGAAGTGCACCAGCTCCGGGTCGTTCACGTGGAACAAGAACGTCGGCGGGTCGGTGCGCACCTGCGACACATGGCTGATCTTGAGCACTTTGGCGCCCATCGAGTGCGGCGGGTGCTCGTCCACGGCCGCGCGCACCAGCCGGTTGATCTCGGAGGTCGGCACGCGCACCAACCGCTCTTCCTGCACGCGCAGGGCGATGGGCAGCACCTGGTCAGAGCGCTGGCCGGTCTTGGCCGAAATGAAGATCACCGGCACATAGTCGAGGAAGTTCAGCTCGGTGCGCAGCTTGCGGGTAAAGTCCACCATCGTGTGCTCGTCTTTCTCGATGATGTCCCACTTGTTGACCACCACCACCACGCTCTTGAGCGCGTCGATGACGAAGCCGGCGATGTGCGCATCCTGCGCGGTAAACGGCTCGGTGGCGTCCACCACCAGCAGGGCCACGTCGGCGCGGCTGATGGCCTTATAGGCGCGCAGGGCGCTCCACTTCTCCACGCCCGGGTCAATGTGGCCGCGCTTGCGCAGCCCGGCCGTGTCGATCAGCGTGATCGGAATGTCGTTGAAGAGCAGCGGCGTGTCGAGCGCGTCGCGGGTGGTGCCGGGCACCGGGCTGACAATGGCGCGCTCTTCGCCTAGCAGCCGGTTGAGCAGCGAGCTTTTGCCCACGTTCGGCCGGCCCACAATGGCGATCTTCACCGAGGTGTCTTCCGGACCTTCGGGGCTGGGCGGCATGGCGGCCACCAGCGCGTCGAGCAGGTCGCCGGTGCCGGTGCCGTGCAGCGACGAGAGCGCGTACGGCTCGCCCATGCCCAATTCGTAGAACGAGTAAATCTCGTTCTCGCGGCCGGGGCCTTCGGTCTTGTTGACCGCCAGGATGACCGGCGGGTAGGGCACCCCATCGCGCTTCGTCTGGTGGCGGCGCAGGATGCTGGCGACCTCGTAATCGGCGCCTGTTGGGCCGGCGCCCACGTCGGTCATAAACAGCACCACATCAGCCGCCGAGATGGCGATTTCGGCCTGAGCGCGGATTTGCGGCACAAACTGGGCCGAGTCCACCGCCAGCGGGTCGGCGTTGGCCTCCACGCGCGGCAGCGGCTCAATGCCGCCGGTATCCACCAGGTCGAAGGTCACGCCGTTCCATTCGGCTTCGGCCACCAGGCGGTCGCGGGTGGTGCCGGCGGTATTGTCGACCACCGCGCGCTGTTCACCAATCAAGCGATTAAAGAGCGTCGACTTGCCCACATTCGGGCGGCCGACGATGGCAACTAAGGGTTTAGGCATTTACGGTCCGGGGGTAACGGTAGGGGTCTCGGTGGCAGTGCCGGTTGGCGTTGGCGTGCTCGACGGCGGCAGCGGCGTAGGACTCGGACCCGGGGTGAGGGTTGGGCGCGGCGTGCGCGTGACGGTGGCCGTGCGCGTGGGCGTCGGCGGCGTGCCGGTGATGGTGGGCGGGATATCGGT
>JAYUUW010000023.1:0-6871 GCA_043754665.1 Anaerolineales bacterium
CGATTATGACCTGTCGCAGGTCATGTTCATCACCACGGCCAACGTGCTCACCACCGTGCCGCCCGCGCTGCAAGACCGGCTGGAGATCATTGAGTTCCCGGGCTATGTCGAAGAAGAGAAACTCGACATCGCCAAGAAGTTCCTGATCCCGCGCCAGATGGTCGAGAACGGCCTAAAGGGCGCGGCGCTGAACCTGACCGACGGCGCCGTGCGGCGCATGGTGCGCAGCTATACCTACGAGGCCGGGGTGCGCAACCTGGAGCGCGAGATCGCCAACGTGCTGCGCAAGGTGGCGCGGCGCAAGGCGGAAGGCAAGCGCGTGCCGACGCGCGTGACGGCCGAGGCGCTGTTCAAGTACCTGGGCCCGCCGCAGTACACGCCGCTGGAGGCCGAGCTGGAAGACGAAGTGGGCGTGGTGACGGCCGTGGCCTGGACCGAAGCCGGCGGCGACACCATGCCGATCGAGGTCTCGCTGGTGCCGGGCAAGGGCGGGCTGCAAATCACCGGGCAGGTGGGCGAGGTGATGCAGGAGAGCGCCCAGGCGGCCATGAGTTACCTCAAGGGCCGCGCCAAGCCGCTGCTGGTCGATTACGACCGCTTCGACAAGACCGACACCCACATTCACATCCCCGAGGGGGCCATCCCCAAAGACGGCCCCAGCGCCGGCATCAGTTTGGCCACGGCGCTCATCTCGGCCTTCACCGGCCGCAAGGTGCACAAAGAAGTGGGCATGACCGGCGAGATCACGCTGCGCGGGCGCGTGCTGCCGGTGGGCGGGATCAAAGAGAAGGTGCTGGCCGCGCACCGCGCCGGGCTCAAGAAGATCATCCTGCCGAAGAAGAACGACAAAGACCTGATCGACGTGCCCAAGAGCGCCAAGCGCGACCTGACGTTTATCTTCGTCGAGCACATGGACGAGGTGCTGGCGGAGGCGCTCTTTCCGCCTTCGGCCAAAGACCTGGCCAAAGTCAAGGCCAAGCCGGCCGCTAAGGCGGCGGCCAAGCCCAAGGCCCGGCCCGCCCGAGCGCGCACCGGCCGTTACGCGAATTAATCGTTAAGCCGGCTGGCCGCCCGCCGGCCTTAAACCGGCGGGCCTTTGTTCGTACTGGCTGGATGAGGGCCGCCGCGCCCTAAGCTGTGAACGACCATCACCTCCGCCAACTGAAGCAGGCCGCCCTCGACCTGGCCGCACCGCTCGATCTGCCGGCGCTGGCCCAGGTGTTGGCCGCCCGCGCCGCCGACCTGCTCGCGGCGTCCTACACGGCCGTTTACGCCGTCGACTTGGCCCACAGCGGACCGCCCGACCGCCTGGCCGAGCGCGGCGTGCTGGCCGGGCCGGCAGAACACGCCCAAGACACCGCTGAGTTGCTGTCGTTCTTGGTCGGACGCACGACGGCGGGCGAGGGGCTGTTCCAAGTGGGCGGCGATGAGCCTGCCATCTGGGCCGCGCTGGCGGTGCCGCTGCGCTGGCGTGACCAACTGCTCGGCGTGCTGCTGGCCTACGGCCCGGCCTTTGACGAGGACGCCCGCGCCGTGGCCGAACTACTGGCCGCGCAGGCGGCGGCGGCCTGGGGCCAGGCCCGCGTGCACGCGGCGGGCCAGCGGCAGGCCGAACGGCTAGCCGCCCTTTACCGCGCCGGCCAGGCCCTCACCCACACCCTTACGGCTGATGAAATCTATCGCGCCACCTACGCCGCCCTCAGCCCCTGGCTGCCGGCGGATATCTTCGCGTTCCTGCGGCGCACGGACGCTGCCGGCCCGCTGGAGCCGGTGCTGGTCATGCAGCACGGCCTGCGCCGGCCCGCCTCGGCCGCGGCCCGCTTGGTGGCGTTGGCCGAAAGCGCCCTCAGCGCCGGCCAGCCGGTGCGTGTGGGCCGGGCCGCTGAGTGGCCCGCCCTCGCCGCGCCGCATAGCGACGCCCTCTGCCCCGAGGCGGCGGTGGCCGTGCCGCTGACAGTGGGTGACGAGGTGCTCGGGGCGCTGGTGAGCGCGGCTGACCGCCCGCACGCCTTCGGCCCGGAAGATGTGCCGCCGCTGGTCATGCTAGCCCACCAGGCGGCGGCGGCGCTGGCCAATGCCCAGGCCTTCCACACCACCCGCCAGCAGTTGGCGCAGTTGACCATCCTGCACGAGATCACGCTGGCCGCCGCCGCCGCCGCCGGCATGGATGAGGTGGTGGCCGAAGCCACCCAGGTGCTTAGCCGCCGGCTAGACTTTGACGTCATCGGCGTCGGGCTGCTCGACAAGAGCGGCCAGCACTACTACGCTCACCCCTCGTATGTGCGGCACCGCCGGGTCGGCTCGTGGCCGCAGGCGCTGCCGGTGACGCGCGGGCTGGTGGGGCTGGCGCTGCGCCAGGGCGCGCCGGTGCGGGTCGGCGCGGTGCGCGGCCACCCCGACTATTGGGTCGATGACCCCGAGGTGCAGTCGGAGCTGGTGGTGCCGCTGAAAGTGGGCGAGCGCGTCATCGGCGCGCTGAACGCCGAGAGCTACCAGCCGCACGCCTTCAGCGCCGCCGACGAGCACCTGCTGACGGTGGTGGCCGGGGTACTGGCCCCGCTGATTGAAAACGCCCAACGGCGCGACCAGGCCGAGCACCAGGCGCGCGACCTCGACCTGGTCACGCGCGTGCAGGAGGCGGCCTCGGCCAGCCTCGACGTGCACGCCGTGCTGAAAGCTATTGTGACGCAGATGGGCCAGGCGCTGGATGTCAGCAGCGCCTACGTCAACGAGGTGGCCGGCGACCTGGTGACGACGGTGGCCGAGTACTACGGCCCCGGCGCCAACGCCCACGAGCGCGTCTCGGATATGTACGTGACCTACCCCGTCACGCAGTTCATGACAGCGCTCAACACGCTCACCACCGGCCGCCCGGCGCTGGTGGCGCTCAGCGATCCGGCCACGCTGCCAATCGAGCGCGAGCACCTGCTGGACTATGGCGCGCAGGTGGTGCTGGTGGTGCCGCTGCTGCGGCAGGGGCGCGCGCTGGGCTATGTGGAATTGTGGGAGAGCCGCCACGACCGTCGCTTCAGCGAGGCGGAGATCAATTTGGCTCAGGCGCTGGCCGCCGGCGCCGCCGCCGCCTTGGAAAATGCGCGGCTGTACACCGCCGCCCGTCGCCACGCCGAGCAAATGCGGCTGGTCAACGAGATCGGGCGCGACATCACCGGCATCCTAGATGTCGACGCCCTCGTGGCGCAGGTGTGCCACCGGCTGGAAGGCGCGTTTGGCTACTATCACGCCCAGTTGGGCCTGATTGCCGGCGGCGAGGTGGTGTTCGCGGCGCGGCTCGACGAACGGCGCGGCCGAGCCTTCCCCGAGCAGCGCTACCCGCTCGATGGGCTGGGCGTCATTGAGTGGGTGGCGCGCGAGTCGCAGCCGCGCTATGTGGCCCAGGCCGAGGCCAACCCGCCGCTGCCGGCCGGCACGGTGCCGCTGCCGCTGGCGCTGGCGCTGGCCGAGGTGGTGGTGCCGCTGCTGGCCCACGGCCGCACGCTGGGGGTGCTGGCGGTGCAGGTCAACCAGCTTGGGCGGGTTGGGCCGGAGGAGATCGCCACGCTGGAGGCCATCTCGGGCCAGGTGGCCGTGGCGATTGACAACGCCCGGCTGTTCGACGAGGCCCGCCGCCGCACGGCCGAGGTGACGGCGCTGTTAACTACCACGCTGGCGGTCACCTCGTCGCTCGAGCTGCATCCGCGGCTGCAGGCCATCATCCTGCACGCCCGCGATCTCGTCGGCGGCGACTCGGCTACGGTCTACCAGTTCAGCGCCGACCGCGCCGTCCTGCTCCCGATTGTGGCGCTCGACGACCTGTACGCCGAGGAGACGCTGGCCGACCGCGTGGCGGTGGGCGACGGGCTGGTGGGCTATGTGGCCAAGACCGGCGTGGGCGAAATCTTCAACCGGGCCGATCTGCACCCGCGCATGCAGATCATCCCCGGCACGCCGCTGACGCCCGAGAGCCTGATGGCCGTGCCGCTGAAGCTGGGCGACCGCACCACCGGCGTGGTGGTGGTCTACCGCGAAGGGGAGCGGGCGTTTACCCGGCACGACTTCGACCTGCTCTCGAGCTTCGCCGCCCAGGCGGCGGTGGCGATTGAGAACGCCGAGCTGTACCAAACGCTGCGCGAGCGGGCCGAGCACTTGCAGGCCACCTATAACGAACTGGCTGAGATGGACCACCTCAAAGACGAGATGGTCCAGAACATCTCGCACGAACTGCGCACGCCGCTGACTTTCCTCAAGAGCTATGTCGATCTGCTGCTGGGCGGCGACCTCGGCCCGCTGCTGCCCGAACAGCAGCGCAGCCTGGGCGTGGTGCGCGACAAGACCGACCTGCTGGTGCGGCTGGTGGGCGACATCATCACGCTCCAGGCGGTCACGCCCGCCACCATTGCCCGCCTGCCGCTCGACCTGCTCAAGCTGGCGCGCGGCGCGGCCGAGGGCGTGGCCGCCATGGCCCACGAGGCGGGGGTGAACATCGCCACTGACCTGCCGCCCAACCCGATACTGGTGCGCGGCGACGCGCTGCGCCTGACCCAGGTGTTCGACAACCTGCTGGGCAACGCGCTCAAGTTCACCCCGGCCGGCGGCACCATCCACCTGAGCATGCGGCCGGAAGAGGCCTGGGTGCGCGTGGAAATCCGCGACACCGGCATTGGCATCCCGGCCCAATACGTCGAGCGCGTCTTCGACCGCTTCTATCAGGTCGATGGCTCGGCCCGCCGGCGGCGGGGCGGCATTGGCCTCGGCCTGGCGATCTGCAAGCTGATTGTTGAGGTGCACGGCGGGCACATCGGCGTCGAGAGCCAGGAGGGGGCCGGCTCCAACTTCTACTTCGTGCTGCCTCGTGCCGACTAGCCGCAGGCGCGCCATCCCGTTTGGGAGGACAACATGACCGATGTGCGTAACCAGGTCGTCGTGATTACGGGGGCCTCCTCCGGCATTGGCGCGGCCACGGCGCTGGCGTTTGGCCGGGCGGGGGCTAAGGTGGTGCTGGCCGCCCGCCGCCTCGACCGGCTGGAGGCCGCCGCCCAGGCCATTGCGGCGCTCGGCACCGGCGCCGAAGCGCTGCCCGTGGCCGCCGACCTGAGCCAGTTGGACGACATTAAAAGTCTCGTGGCGCAGGCGCAGCAGCGCTTTGGCCGGATTGATGTGCTGTTCAACAACGCTGGGTTTGGGCGGCTGGGCTGGCTGGAAACGCTCGACCCGGTGGCCGACATCGAGGCGCAATTGGCGGTGAACGTGCTGGGCGTCATCCAGACCACGCGCCAGGTGCTGCCGCTGATGATCGCGCAGCGCGGCGGTCACATCATCAACATGGCCTCGGTGTCGGGGCTGGTCGGCACGCCCACGTACAGCATCTATGCGGCGGGCAAGTTCGCGGTGCGTGGCTTCTCCGAGGCGCTGCGGCGCGAGGTGGCGCCGTGGGGCATTCGCGTGTCGGTCATCTACCCCGGCGGCGTGGCCACCGAGTTCGCCAGCCATGCCGGCATTCAGCGCAAGACCACGGCCACCACGCCCGCCTGGATGCGCTTGACGCCGGAGCAGGTAGGCGACGCCGTCGTCGGCCTGGTGCGCCGCCCGCGCGCCGGTCTGGTGATCTCGTGGCCCTTTCGCCTCTCCGTCTGGCTCAATCAACTCTTCCCCGGCCTGGTCGACTGGACGACGGTCAACCAATTCACCATCCCCGAGCGACGGGAGGAATTGGAAGCGGCTGGGCTGCTGAAGAAGTAGGGGGAAAGGCGTTAGCCACGAATTTGCACGAATGGGGTTGGGGAGCTACAAGGCCGCGAACGAATTGACACGAAGCGGGGGTGGGGGGCAGCGCAGAGTCACGGCCCTGCCGTGTGACGATGTAGGAGCGTATAACTGTACGCCCAGACGCGCTACCAAACGAACGCCCGACCACAATCAACAGGTTTGAGAGAGCCGGAGTGGTTAGTCGCAGCCGTTATCATAGAGCCGACGAAAAAAAGCAGCACGAGGGCCGGCCCCGCCGGCCCGAAGTGCTGCTTTTTTTCGTTTAGGGTCAGATAATGAATCTTATGTATCCACCGTGCGATGAGCCGGCCCCGCGACGTTGGCCTGCTCGCTGGGGAACCTGCCGCCCGCCGCCCGGCTTAGAGGGGCACCCATGCCGCGCAACAACTTCTCCGTTGCCCTACGCCGCTTCCGGCCGCGCCAGCACCGCCATCTGCCGCAGCACCACCAGCAGTTGTTCGCGCCAGGCCGGGTCGGGGGCGCGGGGGTTCGCGCCGCGCCCCAGCCAGATTTTGTTCTTGCTCACCCGCGCGCCGGGGCCAAGCTGCAAGCCCAGGTAGGCCTGGTCCACCTCGCCCACCGGCTGCGTCGTCAGCACGATCTGGCCGTTGTCGCCGCCGATGGCGCTCACCCCGGCCTTCGTCGCCAAAATCTTCACCCGCAGTTGAAACAACAGGTTCTCGGCCGAGGCCGGCAGCGGCCCGAAGCGCTCGCTGAGTTCCTTGCCCACCTCGGCCAGCTCGGCTTCGGCGTGCGTGTGCGCCAGCCGCCGGTAAATGCGCAGCCGCAGGTCGCGGTCGGCAATGTAGTCGGCCGGCAGTGAGGCCGCAATGGGCAGGTCCACCGCGATGGCGCTGCTCAGCAGCATTTCCAGGTCGCCCGGCAACTCTTCGGTCGTGGCCGCGATGGGCGCGCCACCCTTGGCGGTGCCCGCCTTCAGCCGCCGCACCGCGTTAGTGAGCAGTTGCGTATACAGGTGGAAGCCCACCGCCGCAATGTGCCCGTGCTGGCGCACGCCCAAAATGTCGCCCGCGCCGCGCATCTCCAGGTCGCGCATGGCAATGCCGTAGCCCGCGCCCAGGTCGGTCTGCTCGGCCAGCGTTTCCAG
>JAYUUW010000024.1:0-4120 GCA_043754665.1 Anaerolineales bacterium
GTGGTCGTACCCGCCCCCCTCGCAAGAGGAGGGCGGGTTCGTTTAACCGCCCCCACCCTACAAGTGCCAACAATCGGCAGGCCGTGGGGCGAGCGCGACAACACAGCCTGGCACCAAATCATCGCACCCGGCCGTGGGGCGAGCGCGACGAGGCGCCCATCAACGTCAGCGGGCCATGGGGCGAGCGAGACAACACAGCCTGGCACCACATCATCGCACCCGGCCGTGGGGCGAGCGCGACGAGGCGCCCATCAACGTCAGCGGGCCGGCTCACCGCACGGTGGGGCCGTGAGACCATATATCTGACCCTATCCGCGCCACGCAGCCCTTCGGGCCGGCGGGGCCGGCCCTCGGGCCGCGTGGCGCGTCGGCTATTTGACGGCGGCTGCGACGAACCGGCTGGTTCTGGCACGACTGACGGTGCTGACGGTCAGGGCGGATGGTGACAACGCAATAAGCCGCGCAAGAGGCCGCTGCGTACAGCGGGCCGGCAGAGCCGGCCATCGGGGCGCGTTTCCCGGCCCTTGGGGTCGGCCCTATGACAATGGCTGCGACTAACCGGCCAATTTTGTCGCCGCCAGGGGCCGATTGACCGTTTGCCGAAATCGCTTTATCCTACGGCGGTAACGCGCACACATAGCGCTGCGCCTAAGGAGACCCGCCAATGACTTACTGGGAATACGCCATCCTCACCCGTCTGAGTTCCGGCCTCGACACCAAGTGGTACGTTAACCGCGTCTATCAGCACTCGGAAAACACGCTGCCGGAAGAAGTGACCGACGCGGCATACCGCGCGCTCAACGACCAGTTCGACGCGCTGCACGCCACCAAGGTCTTCCCCATTCTGCCGGCCGTGCTGAATGCCATGGGCGCCGAGGGCTGGGAGCTGCTCGACGATATGCAGACCGGCATCACCGGCGGCGAGGGGCTGGTGTTCAAGCGCCAGACCACCAAGCGCCGCCCGGCCGCCAAGCGCGCCGCCAAGAAGAGCGCCCCCAAACGCGCCCGCCGCTAGGCTCCGCTGTATTCGTGCTCGACCCCGCCGCCCCGGCCCGCGCTGGGGCGGCGTTTTTAATCGGCCCGTTTTATAACCAGAATCGCCGCGCGTTAGCCTTCCCCTCTCTTCACATTGCCAGTATCATGCAAGCATGTCTGAACAAAGCACCCGCGTGGCGCAACGTGCGGGTTGGCTCGCCTATAACATGCGCTGGCTGCTGCTCGTGGCCGCGGTGGTCTTGGTGCTCTCCAGCCCCCAGCCGCCGTCGGTGCTCACGGTGGTGCTGTTGAGCGGCGCGGCCATCTATAACTTCGTCCTCACGCTGGTTGAGTTCGCCGAGCCGGGCCGCCGCTATCTCATCTGGACGACGCTGGTGCTGGACTTCGCCTTCGGCCTGGGGCTGTATGCCAGCACCGGGCTGACCGATGGCCGGCTGATCTGGATCGGCCTGCTGCCGGGGCTGACGGCCACCATGCGCTTCAACTGGGTGGGCGCGCTGCTGACCACGGCCGGCTTCCTGGTGCTGCAAGCGGGCGTCCACTTGCTGCAGAGCCCCCCCGCCCTGCAAGGCCTGCTCGGGCTGCTCATCGCCGCGGCCGTCATGCTGCCGCTCTCCATCGGCGCGGCCTTCATCGGCCAGCAACTGCGGCTGCACATCGAGCGCACGGTCAACCGGCAGTACAGCGCCGAAACCCAGCGCTCACAGGTGCTGCGCCAGCACGCCCGCGCCATCTACGAGATGTCGTCGATGCTGTCGGCCACGCTCAACTACAAAGAGGTGCTGGAGGCCGCGCTGAACTTCGGCGCGCTGGGCGCGGAGGGCGGCTCGCCGTCGTCGTCGGCGCTGGTGGCGGCGGTGCTGTTCTTCCAAGAGGACCAACTGCATCTGTCGTCGTCGCGGCGGCTGACGCAGGCCGACCTACGCGTGGTCTGCCCCGGCCGCGCCGGCATTCTGGGCGAGGTCACCCGCACCGGCGAGCCGGCCATCATCAGCGACCCGGCCCACGACGCGGAGCTGATGCAGTTCGTGAGCTTTCGGACCTGCAAGTCGCTGATGGCGCTGCCGCTGCGGGCCGGCTACGAGACCTATGGGGTGGTGATCTACGGCCACCCACTGCCCAACTTTTTTGATGACGACCAGCGCGCGCTGCTGGTGGCGGTAGTGAACCAGGCGATTGTGGCGCTGCAAAACGCCCAGCTTTACCGCAACCTGCGGCAAGAAAAAGACCGGATGATGGAAGTGCAGGACGAAGCGCAGAAGAAGCTGGCGCGCGACCTGCACGACGGCCCCACCCAGGCGGTGGCGGCGCTGGCCATGCGGGCCAACTTTGTGCGCCGGCTGCTGGAGCGCGACCCCAAGCAGGCCGGCGAAGAGCTATTCAAGATGGAAGACCTGGCCCGCAAGACCACCCGCGAAATCCGGCACATGCTGTTCACGCTGCGGCCGCTGGTGCTCGAAAGCCAGGGGCTGACGGCGGCGCTGGTGCAGTTGGCCGAAAAGCTCAAGGAAACGCACGGCCAGAATGTGATTGTGGAGGCCGAGCCCAACCTGGACGACCGGCTGGAAATGAACCACCAGGGCGTTTTGTTTTATATTGTGGAAGAGGCGCTCAACAACGCCCGCAAGCACGCCCAGGCCGAGCATTTGTGGGTGCGGCTGAAGACGCAGGGCGATGTGCTGACGGTGGAAATTCAGGACGACGGCGTGGGCTTCAACGTGGGTGCGGTGGAGGCCAACTACGACCGGCGCGGCAGCCTGGGCATGGTGAACATGCGCGAGCGGGCCGAGATGATCAACGGCGCGGTGCGCATTGATTCGGCCGAGGGGCGCGGCACCCGGATTGTGGTGTTCATCCCGCTGACCGAGGCCGCGCGCGAGCATTTGAAGGTTTAAGGGGCGGCAGCCGCAGGAGCCCGACCATGGAAGAACCAACAGCGGTGTATGTCTGTCCGCGCTGTTTTTCAACCGACGACGACGCCGGCCCTTGCCCGCGCTGCGGCCTGACGCGGCAGCAGTGTGAGGTGGGCGCGCCAGGCAGCGCCGTGCGCCAGCCGCCGCGCGACGCGGCCGGGCGGGTGCTGTGCCGGGCGCCGCTGTGGTGGGTGCTGCGGGGCGCGCCTTACCTGCGCGCTCAGGTTAACGAACACAAATAAACGAGGTGCGGAGAGCGTATGCAAAAGGAAAATCTCATCATCATTGGGTCGGGGCCGGCGGGACTGACGGCGGCCATTTACGCCGCCCGCGCCAACCTCAACCCACTGCTCATTGCCGGCAACCAGATGGGCGGCCAGATCGCGATTACTAATGAGGTGGAGAACTTTCCGGGCTTCGACAGCGTGCTGGGGCCGGAGCTGACCGAGAAGATGCGGGTGCAAGCCGAGCGCTTCGGCACGCGCTTTGAGTTCGACGAGGTGCTGGAAGTCGACTTCACCAAGGGCGCGCCGTTCTACCTGAAGACCTACGGCCAGGAATACCAGGCCAATGCCATCATCATCGCCACGGGGGCCTCGGCCCGCCGCCTGGGCATCCCCGGCGAGGACAATTACATTGGCCGGGGCGTGAGCTACTGCGCCACCTGCGACGGCTTCTTCTTCAAGGACAAGGACGTACTGGTGGTGGGCGGTGGGGATTCGGCCCTGCAAGAGGGCATCTTCCTGACCAAGTACGCGAAGAAGGTGCGCATTGTGCACCGGCGCGACTCGCTGCGGGCCGGCGACCTGCTGATCGCCCGCGCCCAGGCCAACGAGAAAATTGAGTTTGTGTGGGACACGGTGCTGAAGTCGGTGGATGGCGACAAGAAGGTAACGGGCGTGACGGCCGAGAACATCCGCACCGGACAGGTGGAGCCGTGGCAGACCGACGGCGTTTTCGTCTTCGTCGGCCACTTCCCGAACACGCAGCTCTTCCAGAGCCAGTTGGCGATGGATGAGCAGAACTTCTTGATCGTGGACAAGTTCATGCAGACCTCGATCCCCGGCATTTACGCCGCCGGCGAGGTGATGGACCCGATCTACAAGCAGGCGATCTCCTCGGCCGGGCAGGGCTGCATGGCGGCGATTTCGGTGGAGCGCTACTTGGAGATGCTGCACGACGTGCCGGGCGTGAACGGGCACAAGTAGGGC
>JAYUUW010000025.1:0-2975 GCA_043754665.1 Anaerolineales bacterium
GGCGCGCGTCTCGGGGTCGTTGATGAACATGGACCACAACTGCTGCGTCTTGGGATATTTGGCCCACAGCGGCTCCACCGCCGCCAGGCTGGCCTGCTCCAGTTCCTCGTACGACGCAGCCAGGGTGATGACCACGCCCCGGTTCTTGTAAACGCGGGTCTTGGGCTGCGATAGTTGGCGGTGGGGTTCAAAGCGGTCAGTCATAGTGGTTGACCTTCTGTGGGTGGCTAGCGATCTCGGCGATCATAGATCAGCAATCAGAAATCAACAATCAGGGCAGCAGAATTTCAACCGTGCCCAGCCGCCCGCCCGTGGCCGGGTCGTACAGCCCAACGCTCAACTGCGCCGCGCCGGCCAGTGGCAGCGTGTGGGCGTCGGTGATGACCTCGCCCGGCAGCCAACTGGTGGTAGGGCGCGTGCCGCCGGCCGGCGGCTGGTCGCTCTGGGCCAGCATCGCGCCGTCGGCCCCCAGTGCCTGCACAAACACCGTGTAGCGCTGGTCGAGCAGCGCCCGCGTCTGCCAGTAGAGCGTCACGCTGCCCGCCGCCGCGTCCAGGTCGTAGCCCAAGAGTTGCACCGCCAGCCCCAGGTCGGTGGGCAGCGGGTGCTGCATCGGCGGGCTGATGTAGCTGCGGGTCAGCGCCTGCACGGTGAAGGTGTAGGCCGGCAGTGCCACCGGCGGGCCAATCGCCGCGCCGGTGCTCACGGTGTTCTGCCGCATCGCCAGAGTCAGCACGCCGGGGGCCGCGTCGGCCGGAATCTGCAAATGCTGCACCGCCCGCACGAGCTCGTTGCGCCGCCAACTGAGCACCGGGTAATCGGCGCTGGGCGGGCCGGACTGTTCCGCGACCACCTGGTTGGCGGCGCTCAGCAGGCCCAGGCCCACGGTCAGGTCGGGGGCGCCGGGCGTTTGCCACAGCAGCACCAGCGTCACATCGTCGCCCGGCCGCACTGTGCGCGGCTCGGCGGTCAGTTCCAGCAGCCGCAGCACGCCCACGTTCGCCACCAGCGTCCCGGTCCAGGTGGGCAGCGTCGCCGCCGGCGTGACCGTCAGCGGCCCGAGCGCGTAGTATGCGCCCTGCGGTACCCGGTCAGCGTCGAGCACACTCAGCGGCGGCCCGCTGACCGGATACACGCCCACCCTGACCTGATAGGTGCCGGGCGGCGTGCCCAACGGCAGGGACAGTGTGTGCGTGTCGCGCGCGTACTGGTCGGTGCGCCAGCGCGTGGTGGGCAGCCGGCCGGGGTGCTGCGAGTCGGACTGCGCCCACAGGTTGTCGGCGGTGTCCCACACCTGCACCGTGACGGCGTAGTCGGCGCTCGGCACGGTCTGCGCTCGCCAATACAGCGTCAGGTCGAGCGCGCCGTCGGCCGGCAGGGTCAGCGCCGCCGGGTCGTGGCCCAGCAGCACCAACTGATCGTCGAAGTTCACATCCAACGGCCGCGCCACGCCCGCCACCGCCGCGCCATCAAACGGCGAGCGCGCAAACACCGTGGCCCGCCCTTCAATGGCCGCCACGCGCACCGCCAGCAGCACTAGCGCCGCGATGGTGACTGCCGTCTCCACAGCCACGGAATTACTCGAGCCCAGTTCCCAGCCCGCGTAGGCGGGCTTCGCTTCATGTTGCGGCGGTTTTAACCGCCAGATGATTGACGCCGCCAGTCCCAGTGCCGTGAGCAGCGAGAGCGCCACCGCCGCCGTGCGCAGCGGCGTTAACCCGAACGTCACCGTCACCGTGTGCGCGCCGGCCGGCACGTCGACGGTGATCAACCCCGTCCCCTCCGCCGCTCGCAGCGCCACCGCCTGCCCATCCACGGCCGCGCGCCAGCCGGGATAGGCGAACAGGTCAAAGGTCAGCGTGGCGGGCGCGTCGGCCGTCACCTGCGCGCTCACCGCCGTTACGCTTGTTTGCTGCGCCGTCACCGCCACGCCGGCCGGCACCGCGTTTAGGCGTGGGATCACCTCGGCCTGGGCATACGCCGCGCTAAGCGCCTCCGCCGCCGGCAGGGTCTGCACGGCCCCCGGCAAAAACTCCCCCGCCGAGGTGGTGCCCAACTGCCCGCTGCTCACTTCGTACTGCGTTAGGTCCGCCACGCCCGCCGCCGCCGGCGCAGCGAACGCGGGCGCAAAGCTCCACGTGAGTGAGAAGGTGTAGACCATTACGATTGCCGCGAGCAAGAGTGCGGTTTGTGCTGATCGTAGCCCGCGGAGGCGGGCTTCGCTTTGCGAGCTTGCGAGTGCCGCGGTTTTAGCCGCCGGGTCATAGACAGCCCGCCCCGCCAGCAGCGCCAGCACCAGGCTGGCCGGCCCCACCAGCCGCCACGGGAACTGGATGATGCCGGCCACCGGCACGAGCACCCACAGCGGTGTGGCGGCCGGCAGCGTCAGCGCCGCGTAAGCCGCCAGCGCGCCGGCCCAGGCCACCGTCGCCCAATCGAGCCGCCGCGCCCGCCACAGGCTGAGCGCCAACCCGGCCAGCGCCAGCACCAACGCGGCGATACTCAGGCTCGGCGGCACCACGTGAAAGACCAGGCGCGGGTCAAACGGCTGCGGCCACGCCAACAACTCGCCCAGCGCCAGAAAATTGTTGCGGAAGTCCAGGTCGCCTGGCGCGGTCAGTTGGTGCACCTGCACCGCGCCGGTTTCCAGCACCGCCGGCAGCAGGAAGTACGCGCTCAGCCCCAGCCCCAGCGCCACCGCCAGCCCGGCGCGGCCCACGCGCTGCCACCCGCCCGACTCCGGTTCCGCCGGCCATAGCGCCGCCAGCGCCAGCAGCGGCAGCGCCAGGAAGGCCGTGAGGAAGTGCGTCAGCGTCAGCGCGGCGAACAGCAGCGCCGCCGCCGCTAGCCGCAGCGGCCGGCCGGGTATTAACCTTCCAAACGCCCACAGCGCCCACGGCAGCAGGCCGAGGCCCAGTGTCTCGGGCAGCGCGCCTCGCGCCAGTGCGTTGAAATACAAATAGGGGCTCAGGCCA
>JAYUUW010000026.1:0-10329 GCA_043754665.1 Anaerolineales bacterium
GGCGTGGCCGCCGGGCCGCACGCCGCCGCGAGCAGGGCGGCGATGAGGACGGCCAGGCGCGCAAAGGGCCGGGCGGGGTGGCGCAGTTGGGACGGACGCAGCATGGGGCGGCGGTAGCGCTAGGCGTGGGGGGCGTACACAGGCAGCCAGTTTAGCCGGGGCTAGCGCCCCAGGAGTTTGAAGACTTGATCGAGCAGCCCCTTGAGCGTCTTCTCTTTGGGGGAGAGCGTCTGGGTCAGGTTTAGGCCCGCCTGCATGGAGGCCAGCGCCAGGTACTTCTTGTCCTGCTTGACCTGAACGCCGCTCAGGGCTTTGTAGCAGGCGGCGCGGTTGTCGTTCTCGGCCGCGCCCAGGGCGCTGTACAGGTCGATGGCCTGCTCGTAGACCGTGGCGGCCTCGTCGTAGCGCTCCACGCCCTCCAGGGCGCGGGCCAGGTTGCCCACGGCGTGCGCCTGGCGGGTGGCGTCGCCGGCGGCGCGGAAGATTTCAGCGGTGCCTTCCACGGCGGCCAGGGCGGCCGGCCAATCCTTCTCGGCCAGCCGCACCACACACAGGTTGTTGCGCATCTCGGCCGCGTCCACCGGCTGGCCGTCGGCCTCAAACGCGGCGGCGGCCTCGGTGAAGCGCGCGGCGGCGTCGGCGTATTGGTCCAGCCGAAAATACGACAGGCCGGTATCCTTGAGTTGGGTGGCAGTGGGCATGGGCGGCGCGGCAGCTCAGTAGGTGATTTCGAGCAGGCTGGCGGCAATGCCGCGCAGCTTGTCGACCGGCATGGCGCTCAACTGCCAGGCCAGCCGCAAAAAGCTCTCGTTGACCGGCCGGCTGACAAACTCGCGCAGCTCGGGCGGCAGTTGGCGCACACGCTCAATGGCGCGCTGAGTCACATCCCACTCGCCCACCGGGCCGCGCGGCTCCACAAAATGCTCCAACGGCAGCCCCAGGCGGGCGGCGGCGGCGGTGAGCACCGGCAGCGGCACCGCCTCGCCCGCGATTTCATAAGCGGTCCAGGCGGCGGGCGTCACATTCAGCTCGCCGGCCAGCGCCTCGGGCGTCAGGCCGGCGGTCAGGCGCGCCTGGCGCAGTTGAATGCCGATGATGCGATGGCGCAGCGCGGCGATGTCGGCGGCGGGCAGGGGGCGGCGGCTTTCGGCCGGCTGGCTCGAGAGCGGCTGGTCGCCCCAGAAGTAGCTGACCGGCACATCGAAGAAATAGGCCAGCAGTTCCAGCTCGGGCAGCGAGGGCGCGCCGTGGCCGTGTTCGTATTGCTCGTACTGCGCGGGGGCCAGACCCACCGCTTCGGCGCAGGCCTCCACCGATTGGCCGCGCACAGTGCGGGCATCTTTCATTAGCGCGCCGACCACGGGGGCCGCATGACGGTCACTCATTCCAGTTCTCCTTGCGGCGGATTATAGCATCGCGGCGGGCAATGCGGCGCTAACGCCGGCGCGGGTCGCGGCCTGGCAGGCCGGTCGAGAAAATCTCGGGCGGCAGGTGGAAGCCGGCGGCGTCGAGCTTGGGCGTGAAGATCGGGCGCAGGCCGGTGGCGCGCATGGTGCCAATGACCTTGTTGTTGGAGTCGATGCCCTCTTCGGTGAACTTGAAGATGTCTTGCAGCACGATCGTGTCGCCTTCCATGCCGGCCACTTCGGTCACCTGGGTAATGCGGCGCGTGCCGTCGCGCAGCCGCGACTGCTGCACAATCAACTCGACCGCCGAGGCGATTTGCTCGCGCACCACCTTGAGCGGGAAGTCGAGCCCGGCCATCAGGCACATGGTTTCCAGGCGCGAGCAGGCGTCGCGCGGGGCGTTGGCGTGCAGTGTGGTCAGCGAGCCGTCGTGGCCAGTGTTCATGGCCTGGAGCATATCCAGCGCTTCGCCGCCGCGGCACTCGCCCACGATGATGCGCTCCGGCCGCATGCGCAGGGCGTTGCGCACTAACTCGCGGATGCTGACCTCGCCGCGCCCGTCGAGGTTGGCCTTCTTGCTTTCCAGCCGGACGATGTGCTCCTGATTGAGCTGCAACTCGGCGGCGTCTTCAATGGTGACGATGCGCTCGTCCGACGGGATGAAGCCGCTGAGCACGTTCAGCAGGGTGGTCTTGCCGGAGCCGGTGCCGCCGGAGACGACCACATTCAGCCGCGAGACGATGCAGGCCTTTAGGAACTCGGCAATGTTCGGCGTCATGGAGCCATAGTTGATCAGGTCTTCGACGGTCAGGCGCTTGCGCGAGAACTTGCGGATAGTGATGGAGGGGCCGTCGATGGCGACGGGCGGGATGACGGCGTTGACGCGCGAGCCGTCGGGCAGGCGGGCATCAACCAGCGGCGTGTCTTGGTCCACGCGCCGGCCGAGCGGCAAAATGATGCGGTCGATGATGCGGCGCACATGCTCGTTGTCGTCGAAGTGCACGGTGGTCAGGCTGAGCTTGCCGGCCCGCTCGACGTAGATGTGATGCGGGCCGTTGACCATGACTTCGGTGATGTCGGGGTCTTCGAGTAGCGGTTGAATGGGGCCGAAGCCAAAGAACTCGTTGGTGATCTCGCGCAGCAGCTCGGCTTTGAGGCTCTCGGGCAGCGGCAGGCGGGTGGTGGCCAGGGCCTCCACCAGACGGGTTTGCACCTCGCGCCGGGTCGACTCGTTGTTGCTGATGGTGCCGGGGTCGTCGAAGCTGGTGGATACCCGGCTGATGAGCCACTGTTTGAGCTTGCGCAGCTCGTCGTTGGAGAGCGGGCCGGCCGGGCCGGGGGCGTGGCTAGCCCCCGCCGCCGTGGGGTTGATCGCCTGAGCGAGGGTCTGGAGGCGGCCGGTGGTGTTCGGGCGATCGGGTGACGTCATGAAATCGGCCGGCGGTCCGGCTACTCCAGCGCGCCGGGCGCTTCGCTCGGCGGTTCCTCGTCCGGCCGGATCCAGACGATTTGCGATTTGTTGAGGGTCAGAAAGGCCGAATGCACCAGCACCTGGCCGTTGGCGTTGTACACCTCGGCATCGGTGACGGCGATGAACTGCTCCGCCAGGCCGTTTAGCTCATCCTTGAGACGCAGTCCGGGGCGCATGTAAATGTGACCGTGAATCAGATTCGAGACGGTCTGAATGAGCGCCGGCACTTCATCTTTGCGGACGATGTCGGTGTAGGTTTTCCCCTTGGCATCAATACGAATGGTCATAATACAAGTCTCCAGGCTGGGGCGGCAGCGGGCCGCAACGACCTGCTCTAGGGCTGCTACCGTGGCCGGAGGCGAACCCTCCGAAGCCCAGGCTGATTATGATGCGGACTGCACAATCCCGCAAACGCCGTTCTAACCGGCGGATGGCGCGCCGTACCGCGGCAGTTGAAAGCTAAAGGTGCTGCCCGCGCCCTCGGTGCTGGCGACCAGCACTTGCGCGCCGTGGGCTTCAAGGATGCGCCGCACCAGCGCCAGCCCCAGCCCGGTGCCGCCATAGCGGCGGGTGGACGAGCCATCGAGCTGGCGGAAAGGCTCAAAGATGTCTTCGAGCCGGTCGGGCGGGATGCCGATGCCGGTGTCGGCGACGGCCAGGGTCACCAGTTGGGCGTCGGCGGTGGCGGTGAGCGTGATGCGCCCGCCGCCGGCAGTGAACTTGATCGCATTGTCCACCAGTTGCAGCAGGATCCAGTGCAGCTTCTCTTCGTCGGCGGTCACGGGCGGCAGCTCGGGCGTCAGCTCGTAGCTGAGCGTCACCTGCTGGCGGTCGGCTTTGGGCTGGGCGCGCTGGAGCACTTGCAGCACCACCATCGGGATCGACACCGGCCGCAGGTTGAGCGTCAGCTCGCCGCGCGCCGCCGCCGCGTAAGAGATCAGATCGTTGATGAGCGCCTCGAGCCGGCTGATGGCCGAGCCGGTGACGCCCAGGGCTTCGCGCTGTGTGGCGGTGAGCGGGCCGAGGGTGCCGTCGGCCATGAGCACGTTGTAGCCCTTAATGTGGGTCAGCGGCGTGCGCAGCTCGTGACTGACGTTGGCGACGAAGTTGGCCTTGAGTTGGTTGAACTCGGTGAGGCGGGCCAGGGCGTCTTGCAGTTCGGCGGTGCGCTCGGCCACGCGGCGCTCCAGGCTGCGGTTGGCCTCCACCAGCGCGGTTTGCAGCTCCAGCAATTGCCGGGCAATGGCCTCATCCAGGTCAGGCGGCTGCAAGCAGCCCAGATCGACCAGGGTTTGGCCGATGAGGCGGCGGGGCGCGCCGGCGGGCACGCGGGCTTGCTCGGCCAGCGCGGCTTGCAGTTGGGCGGCGGTGATGTAGCCCTGCTGCACCAGGTAATCGCCCAGGCGCGGGAGGAGCTCCTCGGTGCGCACCGGCTCGGCGGCGCTGTGACCCAGCACTTGCGCCAGCCACTGGCGGTCGGCCATAAGCGTCATCAATTGAATGTCGGCGCCACAGGTCGGGCAGGCGACGGCATCGGCCGGAATGACGGCCAGGCAGTTCGGGCAATTGAGCTGGGTGCTCGCGACCATAGGATAAATATAGCAGAGAACAGTGAAAGAGCCCGAAAAAGAACGCGATTCAGAGCGCCGGTGGAAGTATATGGGTCATTCAAGGGCGGAGCGCGGGTGGTCCAAATCAGCCGCCCGCGCCCGACTGGGGGTCTATTCTTCGAGCGTGCTGATGTCGCCCTCCGGCAGCCCCTGGGCGCGGGCCTTGAGTACCCGGCGCATGATCTTGCCGGAGCGCGTCTTAGGCAGCTTATCGACAATGGTGACCGTCTCCGGCCGCGCGATCTTGCTCATGTGTGTGCCGACGTGCTCGATCAACTCGGCCGCGAGCGCGTCGGACGGGACGAAGCCCTGCCGCAGGATGACGAAGGCGTGAATGCCGGTGCCTTTGATCTCGTGCGGCAGGCCGATGGCGGCGGCCTCGGCCACGGCCGGGTGGCTGACCAGCGCGCTCTCGATCTCGGCGGTGCCGAGGCGGTAGCCGGAGACTTTGATCACGTCGTCCACCCGGCCGATGATCCAAAAGTAACCGTCGGCGTCGCGCTTGGCCGAGTCGCCGGTGAGGTACTTGCCAGGGTAGCGGCTCCAATATTGGCGCACATAGCGCTCGGGGTCTTTGTACACGGTGCGCAGCATGGCGGGCCAGGGTTTGAGCAGCACCAAGAAGCCCTCGTCGCCATCGGGCACGGGGTTACCGTCCTCATCCACGATCTCGGCTTGCTGGCCGAAGAACGGGCGCGTGCCGGAGCCTGGCTTGAGCGGCACGGAGGGCGTGGGGGTAATCATGAACATGCCGGTCTCGGTCTGCCACCAGGTATCCATGATGGGGCAGCGGCCGTGGCCGATGACGCGGTGATACCACTTCCAGGCTTCGGGGTTGATGGGCTCGCCCACGCTGCCCATGAGGCGCAGGCTCGCCAGGTTGTGCTTGTTAGGCCACTCTTCGCCAAAGCGCATCAGGCCGCGAATGGCGGTGGGGGCGGTGTAGAAGATGGAGAGGTGGTACTTGGCAATCAAGCCCCACCAGCGGTCGGGTTGTGGGTAGGCGGGCGCGCCCTCATACATGAAGCTGGTGGCGGCGTTGAGCAGCGGGCTGTAGACGATGTAGCTGTGGCCGGTGACCCAGCCCGGATCGGCGGCGCACCACCAGCGGTCTTCCGGCTGGAGGTCGAAGACCAACTTGAGGGTGGTGTAGATGCCGACCATGTAGCCGCCATGCGTGTGCAGGATGGCCTTGGGCTTGCCGGTGGTGCCGGAGGTGTAGAGGATGTAGAGCGGGTCTTCGGCGTCCATGATCTCGGTGGCGCACTCGTCGCTCAGGGCCGGGTCGCCCATGGCGTCGTGGTACCACACATCGCGCCCGGCCACCACGGGCACCTCGGCGCCGGTGCGCTTTACGACGACCAGCTTCTCCACGCTCGGGCAGCGGGTGAGGGCGTCATCCATGATCTTCTTGAGTTCGACGATCTTGCCGTTGAGGTGCGCGCCATCGCAGGTGATGGCCACGCGGCTCTCGCTGTCGGCAATCCGGCCGGCGAGCGAGTCGACCGAGAAGCCGCCGTAGACCACCGAGTGAATGGCTCCCAGCTTGGCGCAAGCCAGCATGGCGACGATGATCTCGGGCACGCGGCCCATGTAAATCGTCACGCGGTCGCCCTTGCGCACGCCCAGGCCCTTGAGCACATTGGCGAAGCGGCAGACCTCGCGGTGGAGCGTGGCGTAGGTGAATTCGCGCGTGTCGCCCTGTTCGCCTTCCCACAGCAGGGCGGTCTTGTCGCGGGTGGCGGTGGTTTGGTAGCGGTCGAGGCAGTTGTGGACGATGTTGACCTTCGCCCCGGTGAACCACTGGAAGAAGGGTTTGTTCGAGTCGTCGAGCACCTTGTCCCAGGGGGCATACCACTCTAGCTCGCGGGCCTGCTCGGCCCAGAAGCCTTCCAGGTCGGCGGCGGCGCGGGCGGCCAGGGCGTCCCAATCGGGCACGCGAGCGCGCTGGACGATGGCGGGGTCAGGGTAGAAGACTTCACCTTGCATGGCAGTAGGGCTGGCTTCGGACATAACATGGCCTCCGTTCGGTGACTGAGGGCGTTATTTTAGACCCGGATGGGGGCGGTGGGAAATGGGAGGTGGGAGGTGGGAGGTGGGAGGTGAGAGGTCGGAAGTCGGCGGGGGCACATTTCGGTTTTGGGGGCAATCTCGATTTGTCCGCGCAGGAGGCTCAGGCGCGTGCCCTCCAGCCGCCTCCCACCCCCTCGCGCCGGGCCGACGCCCATCGCGCGGATTAGAGACGATTCATATCGCTTGCCGCTGCATCTTGCGTTAATCCGGCCCAATGCGTTATTGGCCCACAGTGCATTGTGCCGGCGCGCGTTGCGGGCGGCAAACGCACACCGCCCCGGCTGGCGGGGGCCAGGCCGGGGCGGTGGGTAATGGGCGGCAGGACGGGCGCGCGGCTTAGGGCGCGGCCGCGCAGGCCGTGTCGGTGTAGCTCCAGTTGGCCACGGCTTGCTGCCCGTCGGCCGAGGTGACGCCGGCATTGCCGGAGCCGGTGGTGCAGTGTGGGAAGACCACGTCAAAGACCTCGCCGGGGTTGTAGCTGTAGGGCGCGATGCCGCCGCTGGCGGTGACGGTCACCCGGATGGTGTAGCTGCCCTGGTCGGAGCTGCAGTTGTCGATGCAGTGCCACTCGAGGCTGATGCCCAGCGGCGGCCCGGCCGGCGTGGCGGTGGCGGCCGGTGTGCTGGTGGCGACCACCAGGCCGGGATACAGCGACGCGAACTGGGTGGCGCACACCGGCCCGGAAGAAATGTTGACCCACTGCGCGGCCGGGATGGCCAGCACCTGCCCGGCGCGGATGTTGTAGAGCGCTGGCAGGTTGTTGACTTGGGCAATGGCAGCCGGCAGCACGCCGTAGCCACGCCCGAGGCAGAAGAAGGTTTCGCCGCCGAGCACGGTGTGCTGGCCCATGATGGGGTAGGCCGGCGCCGGCGTGGCCGGCACGCGCGTGACGGTGGGCTGGAAGTTCGGCAGCGTGGGCGAAGGCACCGGCGTGCGCGACGGCGGCGGGGTGTCGGTCGGCGGCAGCGGGGTGGCGCTGGGCGCGGGCGTGAGCGTGGGCACATCCGGCGGCAGCGTGGCGGTGTCGGTCGGCGCTTCCGTCGGCGGGTCGGTGGGGGCGGCGGTGGCGCTGGGCGCGGCCGTGCGGGTAGGCGTGGGCGTGGCCGTGTCGACCTCGACCACCGGCACGGTGGCCGAGCCTTGGGCCACGGCCTCGGTGCCCAGGTAGGCAAACTGGGTCGACTCGGGCACATTGACGCCCCACGTGCCATAGTCCGAGAAGTTCATGGGGTCGGGGCTGGCGTTGTCGGCGGCGTCGAGCAGCTTATAGCCGCTGGGGATGGCCACGCTGCCGAAGCCGCACACGCCTTCCAGGCAGGTAACGTTCACGGCGCGCTGGTCGGGCAAAAATTCCACGCTCAGGTACGCGCCGCGCGCCAGGGCAATGCCGAAGGGCGTGGTGATATCGAGCGCGCCGCCGTTAAGCAACACCCACAGCTTGCCGTGCTTCAGGTCGAGCGTCGTCAGCAGGCTGTCGAGGAAGGGGTTGAGTTGGGTAATGCTGAACTCGGCATTGGGGTCAATGTAGATCTTGCTGCCCTCGGTGAGGGTAATGCTGGCGCGGCCGTCGGCCCCGGTGCGCACCTCGCTGCCCTCGGGCAGGGGCGACTGCACGCTGGCCGGCCCCCACGCGCCGTTGGCCGAGGAACGCACCTCGACGGTGCCCTCCAGGCCGCTGAACACGGCCGAACGCTCGGTGGCGGCGCTGGTGGGGCCGCCGGTGGGGGTCGGCAGATTGATCAGGGTGCGCTGGCAGGCGCTGAGGAACAGCAGGCCGGCCAGCAGCCAACCATAACGGGCAAACAGGGAACGCATCACGGGCACATCACCATTTCTAGGCGCACAGTACCATCATTGCGCCCGAGTCTAGCACGAATTGGCCGGTCTTGGGGGCCCTGCGCTGCGATGGGTCCCCGCCGGGTAACCGTGCAAGAGGTGTGCCGGGTCAGTGGCGGCGGCGGTGGCGGAGCCGGCTCACCGCGATAATCACGATCAAGGCCATCACCGCCATGATGGCGATGATGCGCCACACCCCGCCGTTCGCCAGGGGGGTGGTCACGGGGGTGTTCAGATCAAGCGTTGGCGACGGCGACACGGTGGCGGAGGGCGCGCTGGTGACGGTGGCACTGGCGGCCGGCAAGGGGGTCAGCGTGGGCAGCGGCACGATGGTCACCGCCGCGATGGGCCGCTGGGTGTAGCCCACCAGGTGAACCCCGGTGCCCAAGGCGGCCGAGGTCGTCACGCGATAGAGCACGCCCAAGTAGCCGCTGGGCAGCAGCACCGCGCTGGCGCCGGAGGCCGCATCGACCCCATAGCCCAGCGGCACCGTCTCGCGGTCTACCCAGCGCTGGCCGTCCCAGCGCAAATAGGCGAGCGCCGCTGACAACTGGTTGGTCGCTTCGACCGCCACCAGGTAGAGCGCGCCGCTGCCGTCCGTCGCCAGGCCCAGGTTGCGCGACATATCGCGCAGGCCGGGGACCAGCGCCGGCTGCGACCAGGTCAGCCCGGCATCGAGCGACCATTGGTGCTGCACCTGCCAGTTGCCATCCCCTGATTCCAACCACAGCCGGTGGAGCTCACCCGGCCGGGAGGCGATCAGGCGTGGGTAACCGGCCTTGCTGCTGGGCCGGCTGACTTCCAGCGGGCCGGTCCAAGTAAGGCCGTCATCCGTGGAGCGCAGGTAGTACACCCCCAACGGGTCCACCGCGGGGGGCAGCGTCCCGCGCGCCACAAGCACGTGCAGCGTGCCGGCGGCATCGATCACCAACTGGGTATCTTGCAGCACCGACCAGCCGGCCGCGGCCGCGTCGAAGATCAACTGCGGCGCTGACCAGGTCAAGCCGCCGTCGGTCGACTCGGTCAGATAAAGCCCGCGCTCTTCATTGAACGGGATGGCATACAGCGCGCGCAGACGCCCGCCCGCATCCACCGCCATGGCCGGCCAGCCGCCCACCGGCCGCGGCGCGGGCAGTGGGCGGGGGGCGAGCCAGCCCCCCTGGTTGGCGGCGTCGCGGGTGAAGGCCCGGGTGAGCTGCACTTGCCCGGACAACCCGCCACTCCACACGGCCAGCAGTTGGTCGCCCGGCGCCGCCAGCAGCAGCGGCGTGTTGGCCGGACCGGCCTCGGCGGCGCTAAGGATGCGGTTCGGCGCCGACCAGCCCTCGCCGTCGTGGCGGGCGTAGACCAGCTCCGGTTCGCCCGAGCCGAGCGGCAGCACTTCGGTCCACAAGGCGTGCAGCCGGCCGGTCGCGTCACGGGTCACGCTAGGCAGGCCCGCCTCGGCGTTGGCGTCGGAGATCTGCACCGGCGGGCTCCAAGCCATACTCAGCGCCGGCAGCAGGTTACTGACGCTGAGCTGGCTGGTAGTGCCCCAAATATCCCCGCGCGCGTCACAGCCCAGCGCCACCACGAAGTCGCCCGCCAGCCCGGCCACGAGGCAGCTCAGCGTGGCCGGCCGGTTGGTGGCCTGATTCACGAAGCTGATGCGCGGCGCTAACGGTTCCGACCAGCGCTGGCCGTCCCACAGGGCAAAGGCCCAATTCGTGCCGCCCCGCTCCAGGCCGGCCACCAAGAAGGCGCCTCCCGCCGCCAGCGGGAAGCTGCGCGCCAGGGCCAGGCAGCCCGGCAAGCGCTCCAGCGCTCGCAGCGGGGCGCTCCAGGTGCCGGCCAGCCCAGGGCCGCGCTGCTCCTGATAGAGGGCGCAGCCCGCGCCGCTCTCCCACAGCCGCAGCAGGCCGCCGTCGCCCAGCGGCACGAAGCGCATCCGGCG
>JAYUUW010000027.1:0-17880 GCA_043754665.1 Anaerolineales bacterium
GCCAGGTCGCCGCCGTGCGCGCCGGCGTTGCCGAACACCGCCCCGCCCACCGTGCCGGGCACCGTGGCCGCCCACTCCAGGCCGCCCAGCCCGCGCGCCGTGCATCGGCGGGCCAACAGTCCCAAATTCGCGCCGGACTCAGCCCAGACGGCCGGCCGCGTCCCAGTGGTGCGGAACTCAATCGCCCGCGCCCGGTTCACAATCACCAGGCCGCGCACCCCGGCGTCGCTCACCAGCACGTTCGAGCCGCCCCCCAGCAGCACCGGCTCGAGGCCCACGCCCCGGGCAGTGGTCACCAGCTCGGCCAGGTCGGCGGCGCTCTCGGCGGTCGCCAGGTAATCGGC
Source organism: Anaerolineales bacterium (assembly GCA_043754665.1). Lineage (GTDB taxonomy): Bacteria > Chloroflexota > Anaerolineae > Anaerolineales > UBA6663 > JADZEK01. Next base: position 345 of record JAYUUW010000027.1, read on the forward strand.
CGGGCCGCCCACGCGGGCGGAGGTGTGGCGCGCCAACGGCTCGCCCTGCTTCAGGCGGTCGCCAAACGCGGTGCGCAAGTCAGGCCTCGCCACGGCCACCGTCACAGGCCCTTCAACATTTCGACCAGGCGCAGGATCACGTCTTTGTCCGACAATGGCCCGGTGCCAGCGGCCTCGCCCATCTCATCTTCCGCGTCCGGCTCGGCGGCGGGCTTGGCCGCCAACTGCAAGCGCGGCATAGCCGCCGTGCGCTGCTCAAAGGTCGTGCGGGCGTCGGGCTGGGCCGGTTTCAGCGCCGGGCGGGCGGGCTTCTTCAGCGGGCGGGCAGTCTTTTTAGCGGTCATGACGCCGGTCCTTGTGACAAAACGTCGAACACCTTTTGGCCGACCCAGTTGCCGTCGCCCGCCCCCAGCGTCAGCAGCACGTCGCCGGGGCGCAGGGCCTCAGACAGATAATTGGCCGCGTCCACCAGTGCCGGAATGTAGCGCGCATCCGGGTGGTTCATGCGCCGCACAATGTCGTTCGCGTTCACCTCGGGGTCCGGGGCTTCACGCGAGCGGAAGATATCCACAATCACCACATGGTCGGCGTCGCCAAAGCTGGCGGCGAAGTCGGCCAGCAGCGTGCGCGTGCGCGAGAAGGTGTGCGGCTGGAACATGACCCACAGCGGGCGCTCACCAAATCGGCGGTGGGCGGCGGCCAGCGTGGCCCGAATTTCGGTCGGGTGATGGGCGTAGTCGTCTACCACCGTCACCCCCCCGGCCTCGCCCTTGACCTCAAAGCGCCGGCCCGCCCCCCGGTACTCGGCCAGCGCGTTGCGCGCCGCGTTGAAATCCACGCCCAGGTGGTCGGCCACGGCCAGCGCCGCCAGCGAGTTGAGCACGTTGTGCTCGCCCGGCAGCCGATTGCGCGCCAGCCCCAGCGTCGCGCCGCCCTTGACCACCAGGAAGTCACTGCCGCCTGCCCCGTTCACCTGGAGCGAGTCGGCCCGGTAATCATCCTCGCGCCGCAGGCCGTAGGTCAGCGCCGCGTGGCCGGCCTCGCGCCGCGCCGCCACCAGCCGCTGCACGAAGCTGTCGCGGCCGTAGCCGATCAGCAGGCCATCGTCGGGCAGCAAATCCACGAAAGTCTGGAACGCTTCTTGCATCTCTTTCAGCGTCGGATAGCAATCAGGATGGTCATGCTCAACGTTCAACACCACCGCCACCGTGGGCTTCAGCCCCAAAAACATTCGGTCGTACTCATCGGCCTCGATGACGAACGGCCGGCCCTGCCCGGCGCGGGCGTTGGTGCCGTAGTTCTCCAGCCGCGCCCCGACGATGAAGGTCGGGTCGAGCCCGGCCTGGTCGAGCATGTAGGCGACCAACCCGGTGGTGGTGGTCTTGCCATGTGTGCCGGCCACTGCCACGCCCTGCCGCCCGTCCATCAGCCGGCCCAGAAAGTCGGCCCGCTTGAGCACCGGAATGCCCTTAGCCTGGGCCGTGAGCACCTCGACGTTATCGGCCGGGATGGCCGACGAGATAATGACCACCTCGGCCCCATTGACGTTCTTGGCCGCGTGGCCCAGGTGCACGGTGGCGCCATGCGCCGCCAGCGCCTCGGCGAAGGGCGAGCGGGCCTCGTCAGAGCCGCTGACGCCGTAGCCGCTCTCGAGCAGCACCTGCGCGATGGCCGACAACCCCGAACCGCCAATCCCAACGAAGTGAACGTGTGGCATACCGTGTGGCATACGCTAGATAAACACGATAATGACGAACACAAACGCCGCGATGATGGCGAAATAAATGTTGGGAATGCCCAACAACGCCGGCGGCATGTACTTCATGTAGTTCAGCACCTGCGTGGTATCGGTCGGCGCGGTGACGTAGGTGAGCGGGTAGCCGGACTTATCCATGAAGAACCACAGCGACCCGGCGATAAAGTACCCATTGACCAGCCCCAGCGCCACCCCGAGCATAAAGTCTTGCAGCTTCTCCCGCGCGAACTTGCCGCCCGCGAAGGCCGGCAGGTTTGGCGTCTGATAGCCAAAGTAGGCCAGCGTGAGCAGCAGCCCGGCCCGCAGCCCAAACTGGGTGATGCCCGGCCGGCCGGCCATGATGATGCGCACCGATTCCACGTACGTCAGCAGCAGCGTGTCGATGGCGATGGCCAGCAGCACGCTGAAGATCACCAGCAGCTCTTTGGCCCACCCGCGAAACCCGCCGATGATGCCAAACAGAATCACGTACATCCAAAAGACGGCCGTCAGCGTCATCATGACTGGGCCACGCTCCCGGCCAGCCGCCGCAGCTCGCGCACCACGTGCCGGGCCGCGTCGGGCGTGGCCGCCGCCCGCGCTGCCGCTTGCATCGCCGTCAGGCGGGCCGGGTCGCTCAGCAGGCCGCGCACCGCGCCGGCCAACTCGCTGCCCAGGGCCTCATCGGCCAGCCGCACCGCCGCCCCACGCCGCACCAGATAGTCGGCGTTGACCTTTTGGTAGCGCCAGGCATACGGGTACGGCACTAAGATCGCCGGCAGGCCAAACAGGGGATATTCCCCCAGCGCCGACGCCCCCGCCCGCGACACCACCACATCGGCCGCCGCCAGCGCCAGCCCCATCTCGTGCAAGAACGGGAAGGCGTGGTAGTGGGCCTTCGGCCCCTGCGGCAGCGCCGCCCGCGCCTGCTCCACCGCCGGCCAATCCAACTCGCCGCTCAGGTGAATGACCTCGTAATCGCGCAGCCAGTCGGTCAGCGCCGCGAGGGTGGCCGTGTTCAGGCTGCGCGCCCCCCGGCTGCCGCCCGTGACCAGCACGGTGGGCCGGTCGGTCAGGCCAAAATGCGCCCGGGCCGCCGCGCGGCTGGCCTTAGTCAGATCGGGCCGGGTGGGGTAACCCGTCACCACCACGTCTTTGCCGCGCAGGTAGGCCCGCGAGTCTTCGACCGTGACGGCGATGCGCCGCGCCACCGCCGCGATGGCCTTAACCGCCAACGCCGGCTCAATATCCGGCAGATAAACCATGACCGGCACCCGGTTCAGCCAGGCCGCCAACGCCACAGGCACGGTGATAAAACCCCCGGTGACCAGCACCACCTCCGGCCGAAAGGCCCGCACCCGGCCCAGGGCCTCGAATAGCCCGCGCACCAGGTTGAGGGCATTGAGCGACAAGCGCCACCCGACTCCGTGGACGCCGCCGCCGTGGATCGCCTGAAACGGCAAGCCGGCCCGAGTGATCAGGCCGACTTCCATGCCGCCCAGGCCGCCAATCCAGAGCAAGTGGTCAGCCGCGCGGCCGACCGGCTGCTCGTCAATCATCAGTGTCTGAGCGACGGACAACGCGGGATACACGCCCCCGCCGGTCCCGCCGGCCGCTATCAACAGTCGCATCGGGGTTCGCTACCTGACTGAGCATGCGCAACAGCAGGCCGGCGTTGCGCGTCTTACGCGGCACGTTCTCGTCGGTCGTCTCGCGGCGTGAGATGCTCAACAGCACCCCCATGGCCGCCAGATTGATTACCAGGCTCGAGCCGCCGTAGCTGATGAAGGGCAGCGCGTTGCCGGCGAAGGGCAGCACCCCCACCATGACTGCGATGTTGATCAGCGCTTCCAAGATCACCCAGCACACGATCCCGGCGGCGAGCATGGCCCCCAACTGGTCGCGCGCCTGGGCGGCGATGCGGAAGCCGCGCCACGCCAGGAACACGAACAGCCCGATCAGCAGCACGCACCCCACCAGCCCCAGTTCCTCGCCCAAGATGGCGAAGATCGAGTCGGTGTGCGGCGTGGGCAAGAAGCCGAACTTCTGGTGGCTCTCGCCCAGCCCGCGCCCAAAGATGCCGCCGTTCACAAAGGCGATGGCGGCCTGCTGCACGTGCCAGGAGGCCTGGGTCAGGTCTTGCACGCCCGCCAGATAGTCGGCCAGGCGCTGGCGGCCGGTGGTGTAGAAGGTCAGCACCCCAAAGGCCGAGAGCGAGCCGGCCACCGCCACCATGAGCATCTGGATGATGTCGGCGCCGCCGATGAAGAACATGATGGCGGCGACGAGGACGACGGTGCCGGCCGCCGACAGGTCCGGCTGCATGAGGATCAGGGCCGTGATGACGCCGACGATGACGCCGAACGGCACGATGCCGTAGCTCAATTGGTGCAGGCGGTCGCTCTTCGAGTCGAGCCAGACCGCCAGGTACAAGATGGTCACAAACTTCGCCAACTCGGACGGCTGCACCGAGCCATTGAAGAACGAGCGCTGCGCGTTGAAGGTCGTGCTGCCGAATACCAGCACCAAGACCAGCAGCGCCAGGGTCACGCCCATCAGCAGCACCGCCAGGCCCTTCCACCAGCGGTAGGGCATCCAGGCCGTCACCGCCATGACCACCAGGCCAAGCATCAGCCACTGCACCTGCCGGAGGAAGATGTACGAGGGGTCGCCGTACTCGCGGTACGACCAGTCGAAGGTGGTCGAGTAGACCATCATCAACCCTACGCCCACCAGCCCGCCGATGATGACCAGCAGCATGCCGTCAAACGGCAGACCAAACATCTTCTTGCGCGGTGCTTGTTCAGTTTGGGGAAGCTCAACGGTTGCCATAGCTGTCTTTCAAGTGTCTCAAACCACGCCCGCTGCTAACGCCTGGACCCACTGCCGAAACTTGTCGCCGCGTTCGGCGAAGTCGCGGAATTCATCAAACCCGGTGCTGCCCGGCGAGAGCAGCACCACCTCCCCCGGCGCCGCCAGTTCCGCCGCCACTCCCACCGCTTCGGCCAGCGTGGCCCGGCGCGTGTACCGCTCGGCCGGCACCCCGGCGGCGATCAGGGCCTGTTCGATCAGCGGCCCGGCTTCGCCGAAGAGCACCACCTGCCTCACCCGGTCGCGCACCAGCGCCGCCAGGTCGTTCCAGGGCAGCTTCTTGTCGCGCCCGCCCAGCAGCAGCACCAGTGGTTCATCGAAGGCGCGCAGGGCCGCCAGCACCCGTTCGGGCGCAGTGGCAATCGAGTCGTTGTACCAGCGCACCCCGGCTCGCTCGCGCACCAGTTCCAGCCGGTGGGTGACCCCGCGAAAGCCGGTCAACCCCGCCCGCATGGCCGCCGGGCTGGCCCCCGCCGCCCCGCTGAGGGCAATGGCCGCCAGCACATTCTGCACGTTGTGGCGGCCGCGCAATTCCACTTCGGCCAGCGTGGCCACCGGGTGGGCGACGCCCGCCCAGCGGAACATCAGCGTCGCGTCGTGCAGGTAAGCCCCGGCGCGCACGTGCTGCTCAGCGCTGAAGTAGGCCACCCGCCCCGGAGCCAGGGGCGCCAGCGCGCGGGCGCCGGCATCATCCAGGCCCAAGATCGTCAGGCCGGCGGGCGTTTGGTGGCGCAGGATGTGGCTCTTCGCTTCTGTATAAGCAAGCATCGTGCCATGCCGGTCTAAATGGTTGGGCGTCACGTTCAGCACCGCCGCAATCTGCGGGCTGCGCGTCATCAACTCCAACTGAAAACTCGACAGTTCCAGCACCACCCGGTCGCCGGGGCGCAGCGCTTCTAACTGCGCCAAGAGCGGGTTGCCGATGTTGCCCCCCACGTACACCGCGCCGGCCCCGTCGGCCGCCAGCATCCGGCCCACCAGTGTCGTGGTCGTGGTTTTGCCCGCGCTGCCGGTGATGCCGATGACTGTCACCTCCGGCGGGCAGGCTTCCAGAAAAATCTGCGAGTCGTTGCTCAGCGGCACCCCGCGCCGGCGCGCCGCCAGCACAATCGGCAGGTCGGCCGGCACCCCGCCGGAGAGGCACACCAGCGCCGCGCCATCCAGCAGGCTTTCCGGGTGGCCGCCCAGGGCGTATTCAATTGGTAAGTCGTTCAGCGCCGCCAGCGCCTCGGCCAGCTTGGCGGCGGGCTGCTGGTCGCTCACGACCACATGCGCGCCCGCCCGCGCCAGATACCGGGCCAGCGCCACCCCTTGCCGCGCCAGCCCTAAGATGACGATCCGCTGCCCGGCGTAGGCCACCGGCAGCGCCGCCGCGGGCGCAGCCATCACGTACTGACGCCTCTAGCCCTTCGCCCCAGCCGCCGCCAGACTGCGGCCGACGCGGGCCGGGCTGACAGCGTGACTGTTGCCGCCGGCCTCACCGATGCCGAGCCAAAAGTGGTCGACCAGCACGTTGCGGGCGGAACGCAACTGCACCCCGCCGGCCGACTCGGGGCCGTCCTTCAGCGTGACCGGGTTGATAAAACACACGGTCGGCACGACGCCGTACTTAGTCTTGTAGTAGTCCACCGCTTTGGTCACCCGTTCGTTCAGGGGGCGCTTGTGGTCGTCGTCGTACCAGAGCATGCCGATATCCATCGTGTCTTACTCCTGCGGCGCGTGCCGCGTGCGGCCCCAAGGCCGGAAAATCACTCGTCGGTTACAGCAGCGCCAGGCCCACGCCCACCATCGCCGCCAACAGCCCCACCAGCCAGAACCGCTGGACCACCTGCGTCTCGCTCCAGCCCAGCGCTTCAAAATGATGCTGGAGCGGGGCCATCTTGAAGACCCGTTTGCCTGTGCCGGTGAGCCGGCGGGTGAGCTTGAAATAGCTCACCTGAATGACCACACTGAAGCCCACCGCAATCGGCATGATGACGATCAGCGGCAGCAGCACCCACTGGCCGGTCATCAGCGCCACTACTCCCAGCGTCGCGCCCAGCGAGTAGGAGCCGGAGCCGCCCATGAACAGTTCGGCCGGGTGGGCGTTGAACCACAAGAACGCGCACAGCGCCCCCACCAGCGTGAAGCAGAAGCGCACCAGGAACACCTGCCCTTGCAGCAGCGCAATCACGCCGTAGGCCGCAAAGGCTGTCGCCGCCAGCAGCCCGGCCAAGCCGTCGAGCCCGTCGGTCAGGTTCACCGCGTTCGACGCGCCCACAATCACAAAGGCCGCCACGGGGATGTAGAACGGCCCCAGGTTGTAGTAGAAGGGCACGGCCGGCAGCGCCATGGTGTCGATGCCGAGCACGAAGTACAAGCCCAGCGCCGTGCCGACCGCCAGCAGCGTCTGCCAGGTGAACAGGCTGCGGCCACGCATGCCTTCGCCGCGCCGCACCCCGCCCAGCCCCAGCCAGTCATCCCATGCGCCCAAGATGGTGAAGGCCGTGAGCACCGCCAGCGGCAGCAAGACCGACCGGCCGCTGGCGTTGCCGCGCACCAGGCTCACCACGTTCAGCAGCAGGCTGATGAGCAGCACCGGCACCACGATCATCAGGCCGCCCATGGTCGGCGTACCCATCTTCACCAGATGCGTCTGCGGCCCGTCGATGCGGATTTGCTTGCCGATCTTGAACCGCTTGAGCAGCGCGATGAGCGGGCCGCCCCAAATGACGGTCAGCAGAAAGGTCAGGCCCGCCAGCGCCAGCCCGATGGTGGCATCTCTCATGGGCGCACTTCCAGGCCGGGCACGATGCGGTCGAGCTTGACCCCGCGCGACCCCTTCAGCAGCACCACATCGCCGCGCTGGATGCTGGCGCGCAAGTAGGTCAGCGCCTGCTCGTGGTCTTCCAGTTCCACCACGGCCGCGGTCGGCAGCCCGGCTTCGCGCGCTTCATCGGCGATCAGGCGGGCGCGCGGCCCCACCGTCACCAGCAGGTCGGCTACCTCGCGGGCGCGCCGCCCCACCAGCCGGTGCCCCGTTTCTTCGTACGACCCCAGTTCGAGCATGTCGCCTAACACAGCCACGCGGCGTCCTTCCAGTTCGTGCAGCAAGTTGAGGGCCGCGACCACCGATTCGGGGGACGCGTTGTAGGTATCGTCCAAGATCAAGCTGCCGTTCGGCCCGGTGACCGCCACCAGCCGCAGTTGAGTGACCCCCACCGATTGCAGGCCGTCGATGATTTCGTGCCAGGTCAACCCTTCGATCAGCCCGACGGCCGCCGCCCGCAGGCAGGTGTGCACCGAGTGGCGGCCCAGCAGCGGCACGCGCACATGCAGCGCCTCGTTGCGGTGGTGCAGGTCGAAGTGGATGCCGCCCAGGCCAAGCGATTCGATGTTATCGGCCCACATATCGGCGGCCGGGTCGAGCCCGTATGTGACCACCCGCGCCCGGGTGCGGTGACGCATGGCAAGCACCAGGGGGTCGTCGTAGTTCAAGACGGCCACCCCTTCGGGCGCGGGCGGCAGGGCCTCCACCAGTTCGCCCTTGCCCCGGGCGATGTTTTCTAAACTGCCCGCCCGTTCGAGATGGACGGGGTAGACGTTGTTGACCACCCCCACGTGCGGGCGGGCCAGGTCGGCGAGAAACTTAATCTCGCCCAACTGGTAAAAGCCCAGCTCCAGCACGGCGCATTCGTGGGCTTCGGTGAGCTTCAACAACATCAGCGGGAGGCCGATTTCGTTGTTGTAATTGCCTTCAGTTTTAAAGGTGCGGTAGCGCGTGCTCAGCACGGCGGCGATTAGCTCTTTAGTGGTGGTCTTGCCCACGCTGCCGGTCACCCCAATCACCCGGGGGTTCAGCCGGCGGCGCCAGTACACGGCCAACACCTGCATCGCCTTCAGCGTATCGTCCACGCGCAGCACCACCGGCAGTTGTAGGTTGGTGAGCTGCGCGTAGGTCACGGGCTGGCGCAGGTCTAACACCTGCCCCGGCAGCGGCGCCGCGCCTGGCTCAACGGCCAGATCGCGCTGCACCAGGGCCGCGTGCGCCCCTTTGGCAAAGGCCGCGGCCACAAACGCATGTCCATCGACCCGCTCGCCCGGCAGGGCCACAAACAGCGCCCCCGGAATGGTCAGCCGCGAGTCAATCACCACGTCGGTGATGATTTGCGGCCCGCCGGCCGACTGGTAACCCGTCAGAGCTTCGACGACATGGCCAAGCGTCAGCATTAATTCCCGGCTTGCAGCGCCTGCCGGACGTTATCCGGCGGGATCTCCATCAACACCACTAGCCGCTGTACCAACTGGCTGAAGACCGGCGCGGCCGTCTCAGAGCCCCAAATGCTCGACGACGGCTTGTCCAGCTTCACCAGCACGATAAACTGCGGATCATCCACCGGCCCGTAGCCGATGAACGAGGCAATCGACTTAGTCTCATCGTAGCCGCCCGGCGTGGGGATCTGCGCCGTGCCGGTCTTGCCGGCGATGCGGTAGCCCGGCACCAGCGCCTCCGAGCCTTCGCCGCCCTCCAGCGAAGTCGCCAGCATTTGCGTCAGCGTGGCGGCCGTCTCCGGGCGGATGGGGCGGCCCAGCACCTGCTGCTGAGTGATGTGCTCGCTGCCGCCATCGGTCACGCGCGCCAGGATGTGCGGCTGCATCATCACGCCGCCGTTGGCCACCGCCGACACTGCCGCGATGAGCTGCAGCGGGCTGACCGCCACGCCTTGCCCAAAGCTGTTGGTGCCCAGGTCCGAGTCGAACCAGTCGCTGTCGCCCGGCAGCTTCAGGTGGCCGGAGGTCTCGGCGGCCAGGTCGACATTGGTCAGGTGGCCGATGCCGAAGGCCTGCATGTAGTTGTAAAAGTTGGCCGGCCCCAGCCAGGTGGCAATCGAGGCCAGACACACATTCAGCGAGTGCTGCATGCAGCCCTGCATGTTCACCGGGCCCCAGGCGCCGCCGTTCCAGTTGTTGATGATGATGCCGCCGACTTCCACCGCGCCGCCATCCATAAACGGCGTCTCCGGCGTCACGAGGCCGGCATCCAGCGCGGCGGCCATCGTCAAAATCTTGAAGGTCGAGCCGGGCTCATACTGCCCGCTGACGCCGGGGTTGGCCGGGTTGGTCGGTGGGGAGGTCACATAGTTGTTCGGGTCGAAGTTGGGAAAGGAAGCCATGCCCAAAATCTCGCCGCTGCGCGGGTTCATGACGATGATGCTGCCGCTCTCAGCGCCGTACTGCGTCATGGCGCTGGCGAGCGTGTTCTCAACCAGGTATTGAATGTCGCGGTCGATGGTCAGGTATAGGTCGGCGCCCTGGTCGGGGTCCGGCTCCAACTGCACATCGAACGGCACCATCTGCTCAATGCCGTGCACCGGCCGCCCGGCCAGCAGGTCGTTGTAGAAGCCCTCGACGCCGAAGTAGCCCACCTGGTCGCCGTCGTTGTTGTAGGCCACAAAGCCGAGCACCTGCGCACCCACCTGGCCGCCCGGATACGTCCGTAGCGGGAAGGGCGTCAGATCGACGCCGCCCAGGTTCACGCTGTCCGAGTCGGCCAGGCGCTTCAGTTCCGCGCCGATCTCGGCGCTGACCGGGCGCTGGAGCAGCACGTAGCGGTCGTCGCTGTCGATGGCAGCCTCAATGGCCGGGGCCGACATATCCAGCAGGTCCGAGAGCGTGTTCACCACGTCTTCGCGGTCGACCACGTAGGGCGGCGAGATGCCTAGCTCGTACTGCACGTCGTTGGTGGCCATCAGCTCGCCGCTGCGGTCGTAGATGTGGCCGCGGGCCGGCTCGAAATCGCGCGCCAACTGCGAAATCTCATTCGACAGGGCGGTGAAGTAATCGACGTTCTTGCTGCCGAAGTCCACGCGCAGCAATTGCACAATGACCAGCCCGGTGACGGCCGCAAACCCAATCAGCACCAACCGCAGACGGACGAAGACGGTTTCAAGCATGGCCTAACCCCCCTGCCCTGGTCCACCCAGCACTAGCCCTTGCAGCACTTGGGCCAGCCAGTCGGCCATTTGCGCCAGCGTGCTGGGCTCAGGCTCGGCCGGGGCCACGGCGCGCGGCGGCGCGGAGGTCTGGGCCGTGTAGGGGTACTCGGCCACCTTCAGATAATCAATTTGCTCGGAGTTGGCGGCCACATAACCCAGCGCCTGGGCGCGGGCGGCCAGGCGGGTCACCGAGCGTAGCGCGGCCAGCTCGGCCAGCAGTTCACCGTTAGCCTGCACCAATTGCGTCTTGGTGACTTCCAATTGCTGCAAATCGCGGCCGGCCGTGGCGGCGCGGGAGGCCACCGTGAGGTAGAAGCCGCCGATAATGGCAATGACCAGGAGCGAGATGGAGACGACCGCCACCGCCTGGGTTTGGGTGCGCCAGGGGGCTTCGCGAAACGCGCGTAGCAGGGGGGCCGTTGGATTGGTGCGCATCGTGTCAACCATGGTTGCTGTCTCCGCCGGGTAAGCAGTGGTACCAGTACAAAGGCTTTATCTGCAAGGTCTATACCAGACGGAAATCAGCGGATCTACGGCAATTTCTCGGCTATTCTCAACTTCGCGCTGCGGGCCCGGGGGTTGGCGGCCAGTTCATCCGGGTCGGCGGTCAGCGGCTTGCGGGTCACCAGCGCCATGGTCGGCTCAAACGGAGCCGGGTAGGGGTCGGTGGGGTCGGCTTCGTCCCCGCGCGCCTGCTGTCGGAAAAAGTCTTTGACGATCCGATCTTCCAGCGAGTGAAAGGCGATGACGGCCAACCGCCCCCCCGGCCGCAGCAGCCCCAGGGCCACCGGCAGCACCGCCGCCACCGCTTCAAGCTCGCCGTTCACCGCGATGCGCAGCGCCTGAAAGGTGCGCGTGGCCGGGTGGATGTGTCCCCGTTCCCCGGTGACCCGCCCCCGCCCCGTCTTCCCGCCCCGCAGCGTCCCGGCGATGACTTCGGCCAGCGCCCGCGTGCGGTGCAGCGGGCGGGCGGCCCCAATGGCGCGGGCGATCTGGCGGCTCTGCGGCTCTTCGCCGTAGCGGTATATAATGTCGGCCAGTTCGTCCAGCGGCCAGTCGTTGACGATCTCATCGGCGCTGGGCGCGGCCGCCGGGTCAAAGCGCATGTCGAGCGGCCCGTCGGTGGCGAAGGCAAACCCGCGCGCCGGGTCGCCCAGTTGCAGCGAGGACAGCCCCAGGTCGAGCAAGATGCCATCGCAGCCGGCCGCCGGGACAAAACCAGCGGCCATGTCGGCCATGTGGGTGTAGGACGCCTGCACCAACTGGGCGCGCTCCCCGAACGGTTGCAGCCGTTCGCGCGCCACGGCCAGCGCCGCCGGGTCACGGTCCAGGCCCAGCAGCCGGCCGGTGGGGGCCGAGGCCGCTAGCAGCCCGGCCGCATGTCCGCCGGCGCCGACGGTGCCATCAATATAGGTGCCGCCGGGAGCTGGCTGCAGCCCGGTGAGCACCGCCTGGTAAAGAACCGGAACGTGCCCGCTAAGACCAGCGCCGGCCGCCATGAGGCCCGATTATTCAGGCCCGGGCGCCAGGTTCAGGGTGGCGAACCGCTGGGCGTTGATTTCGGGATCGTTCAACCCGTTGAGCTGGGCCGCCCAGCCCTCGCGGCTCCAGATTTCAATGTGCTGGCCGACGCCGACGATGACGCAGTCGGTTTCAATGCCGGCGTAGTCGCGCAGGTAGGGCGCCACCAAGATGCGGCCCTGCCGGTCGGGCACGGCCTCGCTGGCGCCGGAGAACGTCAGCCGGAGCAGCGCGCGGTGTTCGGGGTTGGTGGGCGACAGGTTCTCGGCCCGGGTGGTCACGCGCTTGAACGCGTCCGCCGAGTAGAGGATCAGGTATTTGTCGTAGCCGCGCGTGATGACAGCGCCGTAGGCCAACTCCTCGCGGAACTTCGCGGGGATGGTCAGGCGACCTTTGTCATCAATGGCATGGGTGAACTCTCCCATGAACATGCGTTCTACGGCTCCTTTAAGTCAGGAACGCCGGGCCACAAATTGGCTCCGGCGCTCCACTGTCCCCCACTTTCCCCCAACCACGCCCACAGTATAGAACAGTTCCCCCACTATGCGCAATAGGGGGACGGAAGTTTTAAGATGTGTTCCCCCACTTGGAGGGTACATCTTCCCGCCAGACGCCCTCTGGCTCCCCACTAGGCCCCATTGGAGCGCCCGCCGAGCCGGTTTGGGGTGCCTGGAGGCCCTCAGAGATCTGCCAGCGCGATTAACTTTACATAACGCGCCTTAGGGCACAGCCCCCACCCCAACAAAAAACGGGTGTTGCTCAGTTGAGCACCCACCCGCTTCTTATACTTCGCCTAACCTTACCCACCGGGCCGGTTCTTGAACGTTATTTTGCCGCCCCAGCCCCCATTCTTTCTTTTTCTCTATCTCTCACGCAGCGTCTCCCGAAGGGCCAGCTACTCCGCCGCCGGGCATTCCACCGGGCCCCAATTTCGCAGCCGGAAGCTGCCGTCGGTGGTGTACAGCTTGGCCGACACGGCATTGCTGCCGGAACTGCTGGAGGTGACCGCCACATACGCCACGCCCCAGCCGTCGGCCCCCCACACCGGCGTGAAATACTCCGCGCTCAAGCGCCACGAGTCAAACCCGGAACTCTCCTCGAACCCCGGCGAGATCACCAGATACCCGGCCTGCACCGGCGCTTTGAGCAGCTTTTGGTCAACCACCTCGGCCTTGACGAGGTCGAGCGAGCAGGCAAAGATCGGCTTGGTTTGCAAATAGGCCCCGCACCCGCCCATGATACAGATGAAGAGGATCACGAAGACGCCCACCACCGACGCGCAACTGAGGGGGCCGCTGCCGGCCCGCGGCCGCGCCCCCGCCGCCCGCCCGGCCTGCCGCTCAATACCCTCGATGACGGTCAGCGCTTCTTTCAGCCCTACCCCGGTCTGCTGGCGGTAGCGCTTCACTGCCTCAATGCGGTTGCCCTGGCGCAGCAAGTCGTGAATCTCGCCCATCTGCGGCGACTGGGCGCTGGCCGAAGGCGGCGGCAGCGGCGCGCTGGCGTCTTTCAGCCCGGCCTCAATGGCGTCGATGGCCTCGGCCGCCTCGCCCAACGTGCCGCCGACTTTGGCATGGTAGAGCTGAATGGCCGGCACCCGCTGCTTGTCGCGCAAGAGCTGCACCACCTCGGCCACGTCGCTCGGGCCGAGCGTGACCGAGGCCAACTCACTGCGCTCGGGCCGTTCGGCGGGCGGGTGGCCGTATTCGCCCACGGTGGGGCTGGGCGTACCATAGGCGCGCGGCTCGGCCGGAGGCTTGGCCGGTTTGGCCGCCTCGGCGTTGTGAATGCGAATGCTCGACCCGCAGTGGGCGCACACCACCACGCTGCGCCCGCCCGCGTCAGGCAGCGGCGCACCGCAATTCGGACAATCCAGGCTCTCAAGAGGCATGGCGGCGATTGTGCCACGAATCGCGCGAACGCGCACGGCGCGTGGGCCGGTACTAGCGTTCTGGCGGCAATTCTGCGGCCCGGTGCTATACTCCGCGCTCCGGCAGGATGAGTAGGGAGGCTGACATGGAAGACTTCTGGATCTGGTTCACGATTCTTATGGGTGGCGGGAGCGTGGTCATCGCCATCGGCGCGACGATCGTCGCCGCTTTGTGCACCATCATCCCTTTCGCCGCCATCGGCTGGTATATCTACACCCAATATAAGAAGCGCGACGCCATCCGCCAATCTGCTCAAGGGTGGCGCACCACGACCGGCCGGGTGGTCCTCTCGCGCGTCGAAGTCAGCGGCGGCGAAAACACCAGCGTCCAGCCGGTGGTGCATTTTGCCTACGACGTCAACGGCCGCCCTTATCAGGGCAGCCACATTCGCGCCGGCGATAGTGTCATGCGCATCTCCACCTCCGAGAACGCCTACGCCACCGTCGACCGCTATCCCGTCGGGGCCATTGTGCAGGTCTACTACAACCCAGACAACCCGCAAGACTCGGCGCTCGAGCGGCAGTAAAGTAAGAGAACAGAGAAAAAGAAAGAGAAAAAGGCGGGGCCGAGGCAGCGGGCAATAGAAGTAACACTAGTAACAGGACAAGAATCAAAACGGCAGGATGCTCAGGTGAGCGCCCTGCCGTTTTTTGTGTCTATCAGTCGTCGCCCCTATTCCGCGTCCGGTGTGGCTGACCCGTGTTCCTCGGGCGATTCGGAGGCGGCCGCCAGCCCGTCGGCATCGCGCTCGATGGTTTCGGATTCAATTGGCGTGGGTTGCGCCGCCGGCTCCACCGCGTCGGGCGTGGCCGAGCCTTCTTCCTCCGGCGCTTCCGACGCGGCGACGGCGGCCTCCCCCTCAGCGGCGGCGGGCTTGGCGCCCTTGGACGGGCGCTGGCCCGGCTTGCCCGGCCCCTTGCCCCGGCGCGGCTTCTCCTTGCCCGGCCACCCGAGCGAGATGCGGTTGCGCTCCTTATCCACCGACGAAATTTCCACCTCGACTACGTCGCCGGGACTGAGCACCAGGCCGCGCGGCAGGCGCGTGCGGTGCAGCAGACCGTCTTGCTTCACACCAATATCAATGAAGGCGCCGAAGTCCACCACGTTGCGCACGGTGCCCTTCAGCTTCAGGCCGGGCTGGAGATCGTCCAGGCCCAGCACATCGCTGCGCAGCATGGGCGCGGGCAGGTCGGCGCGCGGGTCGCGGCCCGGCCGCACCAACTGATCCAGAATGTCGTTCAGCGTCGGCTCGCCCGCGTCCAATTCAGCGGCCAGCGCCTTGAACTCCGCCGGATCGTTCCAGCGGGCCAGCGGCTCGGCGCGGTCGGCCGGGGCCACGTCTGGGCCGAGGCCGGCGCGCTCCAGCACGGCGCGGGCCAGCGCATAGCTCTCCGGGTGGATGGCGCTGGCGTCGAGCGGCTCTTCGCCGTCGCGCACACGCAGGAAGCCCGCCGCCTGCTCAAACGACTTCGGCCCGAGGCCCGGCACATCCACCAGGGCGGCGCGGCTCTTGAACGCGCCGTGCGCCTCGCGGTGCGCCACAATAGCGGCGGCCAGCTTGGGGCCGACGCCGGCCGCGTAGGTCAGCAGCGCGGGCGAGGCCGTGTTGAGGTCCACGCCCACCTGGTTGACCACGCTCTCAACGGTGCCATGCAGCGCCCGCGACAGGCGCTCTTGATTCACATCGTGCTGGTACAGCCCCACGCCAATCGAGCGCGGGTCGATCTTGACCAACTCGGCCAGCGGGTCTTGCGCCCGGCGCGCAATCGACACTGCGCCGCGCAGGGTCACATCCAGGTCGGGCAGTTCGGCGCGGGCCAGCGCGCTGGCGCTGTACACGCTCGCGCCGGCCTCGTTGACGATCAGGTACTGCACTTCCGGCTTAGTACGCACATAGTCGGCCACCAACTGCTCAGTCTCACGCGAGGCCGTGCCGTTGCCGATGGCGATGACCGTGACGCCGAAGCTGATGACCATGGCGTCAATCGTCGCCAGGGCCTGGTCGCGCTGGCGGCGCGGCGGGAAGGGGTAGATGGTGGCCGTCGCCAGCATCTTGCCGGTCGGGTCGACGACGGCTACCTTGCAGCCGGTACGCAGGCCGGGGTCAATGCCCAGCACGCTGCGGCCCACCAGCGGCGGCTGGGTGAGCAGCGCCCGCAGGTTGGCGTTGAAGACGCCCAGCGCGTGGGTCTCGGCCGTCTCGTTCAGGCCGCGCCGCACATCGCGTTCAATGGCCGGCAGCAGCAGGCGCGCGGCGGCATCGTCAATCGCCTGGATCAAATGCGGGGCCAGCGGCGAGCGGCGGTCGGCGCGGAAGTAGTACTCGATGACATCAAGCCAGTCGCGCTCGGGCAGGTCGAGGCGCACGCGCAGCACCTTCTCCTTTTCGCCCCGGTTGAGCGCCAGCACCTGGTGCGGGCGAAGGCGGTCGATCCGCTGGCCAAAGGCGTAATAGGTCTCGAAGACCTTGCGCTCATCTTCGGCCTCGGGGATCTTGTCGGCCACCAGCCCGCCCCAGCGCAGGGCCTTCTCGCGCACTTGCTGGCGGATGGCGGCGTTGTCGCTGATGATCTCGGCCACGATGTCGCGCGCGCCGGCCAGCGCGTCGTCCAGGGTGGGCACCGTTTCTGGGTTGAGGAACGGCCGCACAATGTCTTCAAGCAGATCGTGCGTCGGGGGCTGGCGGATGATGAGTTCGGCCAGCGGCTGCAAGCCCTTCTCGCGGGCCGCCCCGGCGCGGGTGCGGCGCTTGGGCCGGAACGGCTGGTAGATGTCTTCCAACGCGGTGCGCGTCTCGGCCGCGTCGATCAACTCGCGCAGCGCGGGCGTGAGCTTGCCCTGCGACTCGATCTCGGTGAGGATGGTTTGGCGGCGCTCGTCGAGCAGGCGCATCTGCGCCAGTTGGTCGCTGATGTGCGCCAGTTGCACTTCGTCCAGCCCGCCGGTCACTTCTTGGCGATAGCGGGCCACGAAGGGCATGGTGTCGCCGGCGTCGAATAACGCAACGGCCGCCGCGACTTGGTGGGCGCGGACCTTCAGGTCGCGCGCAATTCGATCAGTAATGGGGAGCATGGGGGGTCGCCTTCCAGGGCATGACAGCTAGCGGGTCGAGGCGTTGGCAGCGAGTGGCCGGCGCGGCGGGGCCTCCGGTCGCCGCGCAAGAGGAATTATACGCCAACCGCGGCCGATTGGGGCTGAGGGCACCGTTAACGGGCGCCGGCCACCCGTTTGGCGGATGGCCGGCCCGTGTGCCGCCTGCGCGGCGGGTGAGTTGTCCAAGCCGGCCCGTAAGCCGCGTTCTGTTTTAGGCGATCATCTCTCTCGCCCGGACATTGCTATCCGGGTCTAGCAGCCTACCCGAGACTCGAACGGCGCGAGCCGCGCCTCGTCTCTGCTTGGCCTTGCTCCCGGTGGGGGATACCTGGCCGCCCGTCTTACAACGGACGCCGGTGCGCTCTTACCGCACCGTTTCACCCTCGCCGCACTTGCGTGCGGCAATACGC